>CAZISU010000749.1:0-4006 GCA_964541935.1 uncultured Planctomycetaceae bacterium
GCGCATCATGGCGATTCGCGAGGCCTTGGGAAGTTTCAAATCCCACAGGCGGGCGCCGTTATAGGCGTCGGAGCAAACGATGCGATCGAAGGCCGGGATAATCAGACGCCCGTCTTTGCTCAGTGGCGAGGTGTTGCGCCAGTGGCGGTCGACCATGATCCGCGGGCCTGGCTCGCCGAACCAGAGAACCTTGAACTCGCCCTTGGTGCGGGTGTCGCGACTGCAAGCCGTGTTGGCGATGTCGGCGCGGACGTGTGTCCATTCACCCGCGCCCGGCACCTCGCCGCGACGCACAATAGCCCAAAGCCCGTCGGTCGCATTTTCGATAATCTTGTACTTCAGCCCAGCCGCATCTAGCCATTTGCTCAGCGTTTCGCGTTCGAGCGGTTGGGGACAGCCCGGCGGTTGCCCCACCACGGCCAAACCGCCGTAGGGCCGCGCCATGCGAAACATTTCGGCCGCCGATCCGGGGCACTTCCCCTCGGCAATCATCGTATCGGAGACCACCCACGCAGCGGCATAGTCGCGGTAGCCCAACTTGTCGAGCGACTGGTGTTGCAATGTGACTTGTCGGCCGTAAAGATCGGCATTGTCCAACGCAGTGCGCCCGGCGTGAATTTTCGAGTCGTCTTCTTCGGCCCCCACGATCGTATAATCGCTCCGGCAAGCCAGTTCATGGGCTAAACGCCCCTGCCCCGCGCCGAATACCAGGGCGTGACCATTGTGCGGTTTTTCGACTTTAGAAAGGATAAAAGTCGCGGCTTTTTTGTACAAAGGCGTAAGGCTGTCGGTCGGATATGGCGAGGTATCTGCCGCATGCGTGAGTTGTGAAGCGAGCAGCAACATCAACAATGCACCCGCTGCCTGCGAGCATCGTACAAGACTGGTTGTTTTCGTTCGCATTTGTGTCTATCTCCGCACGGGTAGTATTGTAACAACGCATAGCAGGCAAGCGATGGCGATGGCGATGAAGACGGCCGGATCACCCCACTGATACATGACCCATCCAAACACGGGCCCTTGCACGGCTGCAAAGCCGTAGGCGACGGCGTCCATTACGCCCACGCCCGTGCCGGCTCGCTTGGTTCCCAGCAGATCTGGACAGAGTGCCCAGTACGACGATTGCGGGCCGTAAACGAAAAAGCCGGCCAAAAACAACAACGCGATGGCGAGTATCTGTTGATCTTGGGGAACCATGTATATGGCAAGCGATACGGCGGCGGCCAGGCTCATCAGCAGAACGATCGGCTTCGAACGATTGGAATGAAAAACGCGATCGGACAACTGCCCGCCGAACAACGCCCCGAAAGCCATTCCGATTGGCAATGCAAGCGTAACCCAAGCCGTAGAGGGATTTTTCTTCCAGCCTTCGCCCAGATAGTAGGCCGGCACCCAGATCAAAAGCCCGTAGCGGGCCATGCTTTCGAAGCCCAACGAAACGCAAGCCGTCAGGAAACGCCAGTTGCTCAATGTTGCCATGTAACGCTCGACGGCTCCTTCGTCGTTACCGGCAGCGTTTTCATCAACTATTTCATTATCGTCATCGACAAATTCCGAATCACTTTCTCCCGACTCGTCCTCATTTGGCGAGCGGAAACCAAGTTCTTCGGGGGTATCTCGGGCGATAAAATAGAAAGCTATGCCCGCGAATCCCAATAACAAGACGGGCAGCCTGAAGACCCATTGCCAACTCATGCCAGCTTGCAGAATGAGTATGCATAGTGCAAAGACGAGCACCGCCGAGGTGGCGGCGCCAAACATAAATACGCCGAAGGCCTTGGCTCGTTCGTGCGGACCCCACCAGTTCGATATCAGCCTGCTGCCCGGGGCCCAGCCCAACGATTGTGCGTAGCCGTTTAGAGCCCAGGGAATGAGGATCGTCCAGAAAGAATAGCCGAAGCTGGTTATCCATACGAGCACGACAGACAAAACGGCACCCAGGCTCATCATGCGCCGGCCGCCGAACTTGTCGCCCAGGTTGCCGTTGATAAACTGGCCCAAGCCGTACGCCCCCAGCATCGCTCCGGCAATCCAACCCGTCTGTAACTTGTCCAGGCCCAGATCCTCTTCGAGTGCCTGTACCACAAACCCCCAGTTCTGCCGCCCTGTATAATAAAACAGGTAGCAAAACATGGTGGCCAGCAACATTCGCCATTGTGCGTTGCGGAAGGTGGATTGTCGGCGTGGATCGTTAAAAGTGGTTGGCATCATAAATCAGGAGACCCAAAAAAATGAAAATTAGCCACAGATGAACACGGATGTGATAATATTATAGTTTGCCCGTTTCTTAGCCCGGAGTATTCACGGTTAATTCGGGTTGGACGGGTGAAGTTAAAGGAGTAATTCAAACGAAACGAAAGGGCAAAATTATGAAACCCCGAAATAGGCGGTTGCGACTTTACATTCGTGTTTTCGGCTTTTTGTAACTGAAAATGATGTGAGTTTTTCGTTGATATTATACCACACGTCAATATCCGTGTTTATCAGTGTCCATCTGTGGCGAATATTTTTTCCAGTTTCTTTCTCGTCAGCCCCCTAGCAAATAGCTACGCGAATATGTTTTCCCGAATTCGCCGCTGCAACTGCTTCGTTGATCTCGGTGAGTGGAAAATGGGCTCCGACCAGATCGGCATATGGGTATTTGTGAGAATATTTCTCCAGAAAATCCAAAGCCTTGGCCAAGTGGTCGGGATGATAATTGTGTATGCCTTTGACCGTGAGGTAGTTTCGCGCGAGTTGGTTGCCGTCGATATCGAGATGGCTGCCCGGGGTAACCAGGCCGGCGATGAGATATCGGCCACCTATCCTGAGTGTCTTGACCGCCTGGTCGACAACCGACGGGTTACCGCAGACTTCGATGGCGACGTCGACGCCGTGGCCGCCGGTGAGACTGCGAATCGAGGCGGCAAGCTCCTCGAACGGACAGCCTGAAGTGTTGAAACAAGCGTCGGCTCCGAAACGAGACGCGAAAGCCAGACGGTCGGGCGAAATGTCGGTAACGATTACCTTCGCGGCTCCGGCCTCCTTGCATAAGGCGATCATGTTCAAGCCCAGCATGCCGGCACCTTGAATCAAAACCGTTTCGCCCGCCGTCAGACGGATGGTTTCCAATGCGTTGACCATCGTCGACAGCGCGCAGTTGGCGGGCGTGGCGATCTCGTCGGAAAGACACTCGGGAACCCGATAGACGGCCGTGCCGGGCATCAGATAGATGTATTCGGCGTATCCACCGGTCAAATAAGGTGCTTGGCGGCAGCACGTGTGACCGTACTTGACCAAATGCTTGCATTTCTGTGGAAGCGATTTGCGGCAATAGAAACACTCTCCGCAGGAGGCCATTATCGACCAGGTGACCCGGTCGCCTACTCTTAGCGGTTTGCCGTTTCCGTTCTGCGACGAGTTGTTGGATTGCGGTAGACGTTCGCCCATGCTCACAATTTCGCCCAGGATTTCGTGGCCCAATATGAGCGGCGTTGGCTCTTGACGACGTCCGAGAATCGTGTGCAAATCGGAGCCGCAGATGGTGCTCATGCGGACCTTGCACAGCATGGCTCCCGCTTCCAATTGTTCCGGCAGATCGAAGCGTTCGAGCTCGAGTGGCTTGCCGACATTGCTGAAAACGGCTGCCTGCGCGGTGAGCGGGGGTGAAAATTTTTGCGGAATCCCCTCAGCAACAGGCTGGATGCTCGGCGTCTGCGGCAGCGACTCGCTGTTGGGCATCGCGACCAGCGGATCCTTGGACGTTGTTTTCACAATCGGCTCATTACATTTATTAAAGAAATTGATTCAGGTCTAACAAAGATTTCAAGCTTGTAATTATCGGTACTTCTATTTCAACCTTCGGCCAGTTTCGCTTGACCGAGTTGTGTTTTATCCAAACCGCACGCAAGCCGGCGTCTTGGGCTCCGCACACGTCATTTCGCCAATCGTCGCCAACATAAACCGCCTGCGTGGCTTGTATTTCCAATTTTGCCAGACAAATCTCAAAGGGACGCGGGTCGGGCTT
>CAZISU010000750.1:0-4005 GCA_964541935.1 uncultured Planctomycetaceae bacterium
AATGATCGTGCAGAAATAAACCGTGGCCAACGTTATGGTTCCCAAGCCCGAACCGACAACTACGACAGTCAGACGAGTTGCAATACTGAAAGCCGGACGTCCGCTCGGCAGGGGCACGTTCGAGGCAAAGCGTTCGAGGTTGACCAGGCACAAAACAATGCAGGGGATGGCAGCGGCAACGATGCTGCCCACGCCCATGACCAAGCCCAGAGAGTATTCGGTCGAATCGATGAACGTCATTCCGTACATGCCCGTGTTGGGGCCAATGGAGTTATATAACAACTGGCTCACACAAAGCAGGAGCAGCACTCTTGTGACGCTCTGCTGGGCTTCCGCCAAACTGGAATGATCGGGATTCAACTGGTACTGTTCGATCCGTCGCAAGTGTCGATGCAACAGCCACATAACCACCGGCATAAAACTGAACACATAGATTCCCAAAACGGGCGACGCGGCAATCTTCATCACTTCCTCAGCCGAGAAAAGCCCGCTGTACCATAAGTTGGCCAGCCACACTGCGGGCGGAAGAAGAAAACTGGCAAGGAACCAGAAGTAAGTGAGTTTTCGGGCAGAATTGTTAAGCGTGCCTTTATCGTTTGAAGTCATTCGAATAATTCCCTTAGCAAAATAGAATAGGTACTTGGACGCTCCCTTGCGGCGTCTAAGAAAAAGAAGTAAACGCTAAGGAAATATAGGGTAAGATTTACGCTTTGACGAAAAATAGCCCCTGCTATCACATACATACCACTCGCAGGATGCATTCTATTCAGAATTACCGTTGCAGCCCTTACATAACTTGTGGCAAAACACCAGACGGCAGCAATAAATGTTGACGGCGGGGCATAAAATTGATTCGTTTTGCCACTAGCGCAGAAAAACAGCCCGCTGGTCAATAACGACCGGCGGGCTGTTTTATTATTTTTTAGCGAGACCTAAAAATAGCATCCGGGCGGCGGCACGCACTCTGCCGCCTGCCCGGACACTGCGATCAGAAAACGCTTTTATCGCTTGCGTCGGATGAGGCCCAAGGCGATCATCAGGCTGGCAAGCAGAACAATAGTCGACGGTTCGGGGACCGAGGAGGGTGGGGATCCTGAAGTCCAGTTAGCGGCCATGAGCGTGACGTCTTCGTCGTTAACAACTCCGTCGAAGTTGAAGTCGCCTGACCCCCAAGAACCACTGTTCGAGAGCCAGTTGGCTGCCAGGATGGCGGCGTCGGCGTCGTCGACGACTCCGTTTTTATCGGCGTCACCGGGGATGTAATCGCCAGGCGCGGCCAGTTCCTCGATGAAGCTGACTTCGCTCATGAAAGCGAAGGTGCCGACTTTGGTGATCGTCAGCTTGACGTACTGGGCTTCGACTCCACCGGCTTCGGCGATGGCTCGCTTGGCCTGGAAGTATGAATAATCAGCACCTTCTCCGACGATCTCATCGATTAGCACGTCGCCGCTGTAGTTGACGCCGTCGGTGCTGAACGCCAGTGCGAACGATTGAGGTGAAACAACTCCCCACTTTCCGGCTGAGTCGAGGTAATCGATCCAGACGGAGTCGAGGGCTTTGCTTTCACCCAGGTCGAAAATGACTTCCGACTCGCTGGTGTTAGCCGCATTGGGATCATAGAAGGCCATGGAGTTGGGATCTGTCAGGTTATCTGCTCCGTTGGCAAACAATCCGTCGGCCAGTTCATCGCCGGTGGTATCGGTGTAGACGTCGGGATGCACGGGCGCTCCACCCGGTGTGACGGTATATGTGACCGTGTCTGGATCGATCAGAGCGTGTCCGACGTCGGGTGAGTCGTTAATCAGCCCCATGTGTCCGGAGATGACGGCCGTTTTGGCTTCAATTTCGACTTCGGTCATTCCGCCAAGGTTGTAGATAGCAACCTCGTCGATTTGTCCGTCGAAGGCGGTCCCGGCGTAGTTGGTCCAACGGCCGACGTTAAGCGCGCCGTCGACAGCCATGTCCGGCCAGAGGTCGTGGGGGCTGATTGTGGTTGTTGAGCCGTCAATAGTCATGTCGACTCGATTGGCCACGCCGTAGCTGAGGTCAGCGTTACCGTAATATGTCACCACCAGGTGGTGCCAATCGGTGTCGGTTAGTGTGGGGACGGCCGTGCCGGTTCGCCCACCGGGGGTGTGAACTTCAATAGTGTCAGCATTATAACCATAGATAACGCTCGGCTGGCCGCCGCCACCGGCGCCCATGGCATTAAGCAGATAAATCGACTGGTTGGTTGCGGGCGCATCCATTTGGAACCAGAGTTCCATCGCCCATGCTCCGTTGAAGCGGCCGTCATTGAGACTGTCTGCGTAGAAGACCGACTCCGCGCCGTTGAAACTGGCCGCTTGGCCGAGATTGTCGGTCAGGCCGATCACGCGTGTGGCACCGTATTGGGCTTCAAGCTGATCGTTTGTTTGGCCGCGACTGGATTCTAAGGCCCAGTCGGAGGCTCCGGCTTCGTTGAAGCTCCAGTAGAAGTTGGCACCGTCCTTGAGAACGTTCCAGCCGTAGTCGGTCAGGTCATCGGTATAGCCGAAGGCCTTGCTTTGAGGTGCGCAGACAAGCAGGCAAACCAACATGGTCGACATGATCGCCGTTAATAGAATGTGCTTTTTCATGTGCTCGTTCTCCTTTTGTAAAAACCACGCCCGGGCAGGTCTGGCAAGCAGTTTACTGCCCGGGCGTAGGGATGATAATACGGTTATCGCTTACGACGAATGACGCCAAGGGCGGCGATCATGCCGACAAGCAGAATGATTGTCGAGGGTTCGGGAACGGGGCTGACGTTCTCGATGAAGCTGACTTCGCTAAGGAAGGCAAAGGTGCCGACCTTGTTGACGCCAAGTTTGACGTATTGAGCATCAACGCCACTGAGTTCGCTAATAGCACGTCGGCTGTGGAAAGCGATTTGGCCGAAGTTCTCGTCGTTGGTGTCGAGCGTGATGGGTGTGCTGTAGGTGACACCGTCTTCACTGAAGGACAGTTCAAACGACTCGGGAGCCTTGACGCCCCACTTGCCGCCACCGGCCAGATAATCAACCCAGACCCCTCCGAGATCCTTGATGGATCCGAGATCGAAGATGGCTTCGCCGTAGTCGGCGTTTTCGGCGACCGGATCGTAGAAAGCCATGGAATTGGGTTCGTCCAAGTTCTGGGCGGTAGAGGAGTAAAGTCCATCGGCCAACTCGTCGCCACTGGTGTCGCCGTAGACGCCCGTGTAGACAGGAACCAACCCGGGCGTGATGCTATAAGTAACATCCGCCGGATCAACCATGGCCAGCGAGGGAGCGGCCGCGGCATTGATCAGATTGCGGTGATCGGCAATGTCGGCCGACTTGGCGGCGACCTGCGATTCGGTCATTCCGCTGAGGTCGTAAATGGCCAGTTCGTCAATTTGACCGTCGAAAGCACCGCCGGCATAGTCAGTCCAACGGCCGACGTTCAACGCTCCGTTGACATTCATGTCGGGCCAGAGGTCGTGGGGGCTGATCGAAGTGGTTGTGCCGTCAACCGTCATGTCGAATCGGTTGGCCACGCCAATAGTTCCGTCAGAGTTACCGTAGCATGTGACCACAAGGTGGTGCCAACTGGTGTCCGTGATGGCTGGAACGGCAGTACCGGTTCGTCCACCGGGGGTGTGCACTTCGAGAGTGTCGGCGTTGTATCCGTAGATAACGCTGGGGGTGCCACCGCCACCGGTGCCCATCATGTTGAGCAGATAAACGCTCTGGTTAGTTGCGGGTGCATCCATTTGGAACCATAGTTCCATTGCCCATGCTCCACTGAACTTGTCGTCGGCCAGAGCGTCGGCATGGAAGACCGACTCAACGCCGTTGAAGGCTGCCGCTTGGCCCAAGTTGGCTGACTGGCCGGCAACGCGGGTAGCGCCAAACTTTGCTTCAAGCTGATCGTTGGCCTGGCCGCGGGCGGCGTCTTGTGCCGCATCGGTAGCGCCGGCTTCGTTGAAGCTCCAATAGAAATCGGCGTTGTCCATCAGGACGTTCC
>CAZISU010000751.1:0-4004 GCA_964541935.1 uncultured Planctomycetaceae bacterium
CGTTCTCGTGAGGAACTCGAGCAACGCGGCGAGGAACTCAAGGGTATTACGGGCCGAATTTATCAATTGGGCTCCGAGACGGACGTATCGACCGACGGCGATCAACCGGTCCGTCTGCTGGCCCGTTTGTTCGAGCAGTTGAATCATCAACAGACGTTGCTGGCTCGTCGTCAGAAGCTCCGCGACCAGGTGCGGGGTCTGCAACGAGTCAGAACCAAACGCGAAAAATTGATCCGCCGACTGGGGCGTCGCCGCCGAGAACTTTTCGAACAGGCCGGGGCCACGGACGAGCACGATTTCCGTCAAAGGGCTGATCGGCGCGCGAAAGCCGAAGCCCTGGGGCTGGAGTTGGAAACCGCACGGGCTGAAATCGAAGCGGCCGTGGGCGAGCATTGCCCGCAAAGCGAAATCGCCGCGCTTCTGAGTAGCTTCTCCAGCGAAGAGTTGGAAAAACGCTGGGACAAGGAGACCAAGCGGCTGGAAGAAATTGAAGGCCAGATTCGCGAGCGTTTCGAGCAGCGCGGCAAGTTGGCCGAGAAGCTCAAGGCCCTGGCCAACGATCGTCGCCCGGCCGAAAAGCAGCTTGAATTGTCCGTTGTGAAGCAACAACTGAAGGAAGCCATACGCCAATGGCGGGTGCTGGCATTAACTAGCGGTATCTTGAAAAACATTCGCGTAGCTTACGAACGCGACCGCCAGCCGGCCACTTTACAAGAGGCCTCGGGCTATCTACATCGGCTCACTGAAGGACATTACACACGCGTCTGGACGCCCTTGGGCGAGGATGTGTTGATGGTCGACGATGCCGCGGGCGAGTCGCTGCCGTGCGAGGTTCTCAGCCGTGGAACCCGCGAGCAGTTGTTCCTCAGCCTGCGTCTGGCGCTGGTGAGTTCCTATGCACGTCGCGGGGCCAAGTTGCCGTTGGTACTGGACGACGTTTTGGTAAACTTCGACACAGCCCGCGCCAAGGCCGCCGCCGAGGTGCTGGCCGACTTTGCGAGGGCCGGGCACCAACTGCTGGTGTTCACCTGCCACGATCACATTTTCAAACTCTTCCGCTCGCTCAAGGTGCGGGTGTCGCGTCTGCCGGACAATGCCTCGCCGGGCGACGAGCCGCTGGAAGTAGGTTTTATCGAAAACGATTCGTTCGACGATGAAATGCCGGAAGAAGAATCGCCAGAAGACGATCAGCAAGAAGCCGCGGAGGACGATAAGCCCTCTAAAAAGCCGCGAAAGCCAAAGGCGGCAAAAAAGTCGAAAAGAACGAAAGGTAGAAGTCTCAAACGGGCCCACGCACATCGGGCCGCGGCCGAACCGCAAGATGATTGTTTACAAGACGAGATCGAATCGCTTGAAGAAGAAGCGGTTGATGGCGGGTTGGATGAAACTTTGGAAGCCACGGTTTTCGACGAATCGAACGAAGATGAAGACGAGACCGACCTGGGTGGTCTAAAAAAGCTGATGAACGACGAAGAAGCGTTCGAATGGGAACTGGCGTCGGACGAACCGTGCGACGAGGTGTCTGACGACGAGGTGTCTGACGACGATGAAGAGTATGAGTATGTAGAATACGAGGAGTCGGACGACGAAGAGGACGAGCTTTCCGACGCCGCGTAGTACCTGTTAGTATTTTACATCATAATCCTCCGCTCGCCGACACACACTCGTGTGGAATACTCTTTCTGTATGGCGTCTGCGGTGCAGTGAGCGTCCCATTCGAGTTGATACCTCCGCACCATCCGCCTCACAAGGGCTTCGGCAAACGGGAAAAGATCGTCCGGTGTGTCTAATCTTTCAGTCATTCATCCTCCATCTTCCTTAAGAAAAACTCGGGCCCTATTCTACTAATCCACTCAAGTGCGGTGTGAACCGCCACACCCATATGTAATTTCTCCTTTTTTTGAGAAACACCGGCGAGCACCTTTGCCCGCCTAATAAGTTATTTCCCGCGAATAATCCAATTTGTAATAAGATTCGAGAAGTTTTTCATAAATGCCAGTGGATGCTGTAGATACAGGTTTTTTCTTATCTAGTTTTTAACTGCTCAGGGAAATGGCACTATAGTGACGGGGTGGCAAATCACCCGATAAACTAGCGAAAAAACCATTGTAATACTACGCATGTCTAGTAACATATATTTTATGCTTCGAGTAGGTGATTTATTGCATTTCAGTTATTAGCCGATTGCGGTAAATCCTTGGGCTTCTGCTTTCCGGGCCCAAACAACCCAGGAAAAAAATCAACGTCTGCTGAAATATTGTAAGAATATCGATTCGCATGAAAGGGGCTACTGTGCCTGGAAAACTCACGAACATCCATCACCTTGGGGCTGGTTCCGCTGTTGGCCGTTTATCGCTTGGATTTGTTGTTTACTTGTGTCTGTTTAGCTTTCTCCATCCTGTCCTGGGCGATGTAATGTGGTCTGGCGATATCGAACCCGCTGATCCGGCCACCTGGACTGACAGCACAACCGGCTATATCGGAAACACGGCCGACGGAACGCTACTGGTGGATTTTGACAGTGATCTTCTATCCGACAATGCTTATTTGGGAAACAGATCCGGTACGACGGGCGAGGTGACGGTGCACGGCGTCGGCTCGACGTGGACCAATAACGAACGGCTCGAGATAGGCTATTATGGCCACGGGATGCTAAATATCACAGGGGGTGGAGCGGTCGTCAGTGCCCGGGCCGATATAGGCTATGGTCACAGCTCGACGAGCAGGGTGACGGTGGCTGGCGTCGGTTCGACCTGGACCAATAGCAGCGTCTTCGTCGGACTTCACGGCGATGGGGCCTTGAATATCACGAACGGCGGCGCGGCCAGCAATACTTATGGATACATCGGCTGGTATTCCGGTTCGACAAGCGAGGTGACGGTAGACGGCACCGGCTCGAGGTGGACCAATAGCTTCGGCCTCACCGTAGGCAGGGATGGCAGCGGAACGTTAAATATCACAAATGGTGGTGCGATTTCAGTTGCCGGTAGTACGACCTTGGGCCGTGAAAGCGGTTCAACCGGGACTATTAATTTTGGCGCTAATGGCGGGACGTTGACCACGAGAGAGATATATTATGGGTCATCCTCGCAACTTCAAGGAACCGGCACGATCGATACGCGGGGATTGGTGAGTGATGTCGATCTTGTATTCGATGCGTCTCACGGGTTGAGCCAGACATTTCTGTTGAACGATCCCGGACAGAATATTACTCTCAATTTGGATATGAGCGGTGCGAGCGGCACGCCCGGCAATCTTGGCGCCGGGTATCATAGCAATGGTACGCTGACAATTCGAGACGGTATTACTGTTGAGTCAAGGACTGGTCGCATCGCTTCTATGAGTGGTTCAAGCGGCCAGGCTACAGTAGACGGCGCGGGTTCGACCTGGACCAGCACTACTGGCATCACCGTCGGCTATGATGGCAATGGTACGTTGAATATCACGAACGGTGGTGTAGTCAGTTGTCGCAACAGTGCCCGCATCAGCTCTGGGGCCGACTCGACGAGTGTTGTTACGGTGGATGGCGACGACTCGACCTGGACCGGCAGCAGCCACGAAATCGGCATAAGTGGGCACGGCACGTTGAATGTCACTGGTGGTGGAACGGTCAGCAATGGAGCGGGCTACATTGCTTTTTCACGCAACTCGACGGGCGTTGTTACGGTGGATGGTGCTGGCTCGACCTGGACCAGCAGAGACGATCTTTTGGTCGGGTATTCCGGCAACGGAACGCTGAGCATTACCAATGGCGGATCGGTGCTAGTGGGCGACACTACCTTTATTGCCAAATATGGAGATTCAACCGGCACCATTATTTTTGGCACGAAAGACAATACATTGACGACTGGATCGCTTGCAGCCAATTTCTCACAGCTAACGGGAACCGGTACGATTCATACGCGAGGATTGGTTAGTGATATTGATCTGGTTTTCGATGCCTCTCAAGGGCTAAGAACTCGTACAGTAATTACTTCCCGATATTTACCCTCGGTTTTATGGTG
>CAZISU010000752.1:0-4000 GCA_964541935.1 uncultured Planctomycetaceae bacterium
CAGCCGTAAATTGTGCTGAGCGAATCCCGTCATTCACACCCGGAAATTCAAGAGTCTTTGGGTCAGGCTTTTTGCCACTGTCGATGCGCTGGATGAGTGTTTGGGCAAAGCGCTGATACAGGTTTGTCAATGGGGCAATCTGAACATTTGGATATCCAGTCGGAAGCGTTACAGAGGAGGAGGGGTGGGGAATGTCTGAGGTAGGGCATGTTCTTGTTTTAAGCTCTCCCTCCTGAGTGTAATAGCACAGCGTGTTGGGGTCTGCCTGACGCCAGACGAGGCTCCCCGTTTCGCCGTAAACATGAATCTTGAGTCCGCTTGTCTCGCCGATGGCAATTTGGGATGCCCAGAGCACCCCTCGGGCTCCCTCTTCAAAGCGCATCAATACGGATCCATCATCCTCAAGCATGCGGCCATTTACAAATGTTGTGAGGTCGGCGCATACCTCCTTGAGGGTAAGTCCGGTAATCGCTGACATGAGACCTTCTGCATGCACGCCTACATCGCTCATGCAGCAACAGTTGCCAGCATTTCGAGGGTTTGTTCGCCAAGCGGCCTGCTTTTGTCCCTTTGCTTCGATTCGGGTTGCAAGCCACCCTTGAGGATATTCCACCACAATGCGCCGAAGGGTTCCCAACTTGCCTGACGTTACGAGTTTGCGGGCTTCGGTCACCATGGGGTACCCCGCATGGTGCTGGGTGAGGCAGAAAATCTTTTCTGTCTGCTCCAGTTTTCGTGCAAGATTTTCAGCCTCGTCGACCGTTGTGGTCATTGGGGTTTCGCATAACACATGGAATCCGGCATCTATGGCTGCCATGGCAACGGGATAGTGCATATTGGTGGGGGTCACGATGCTGATGAAATCAAGGCGTTCGTCTGCGGGGCGTTTCGCTTCGCTGCGGAGCATATCCCGATAAACGCCGTATACGCGTTCGGAAGCGAGTCCCAGATCTGCGCCGCTCTCTTTTGATTTTGGACGCGTGCTACTAAAAGCCCCCGCTACCAGTTCGATCAATCCCGTCGCTTGAGCAGCGGCGAGGTGCAGGGGTCCCACGAACGCGTCGCGTCCCCCTCCTACCATTCCCATTCGTAGTCTTCGACTCATGGTTTCCACTATACACGGTTGTAACAAACATCCAATACCTTAGTCATCCAACGACTACATTTTAGTCATCTTTCATCCCGTAGGCAATCAGTTTTCCAAGAAGTTTTCCATTTTTTGTGTGCATTTAGATACGGTTTTCTGCATGATGCCCTACCCATATTGAGCATAACGGGTATTGAAAATTGGGACCGTCGGCAGTGTCCGTCGGTCTCTGGAGAACTCTACGATGACAGAAATCGCAACCAGTGATAATGAGTATCGACAGCAGCGTTTGGCCAATATGGAGGCCCTCAGGAATTTGGGGTATGAGCCTTTTGGGCACGCGTTTGCTCGAACAGCACGCCTTTCTGAGATTCGAACCGAATTTGAAGCAGGCAAGAAGGTTGCTGCAGCTGGCCGTCTAACGACTATTCGTGACATGGGAAAAAGTATCTTTGCCGACGTGAATGATGGGTCGGATCGCTTTCAGATTTATGTTCAGAAGAAGGCGATTGGGGATGATGTGTTCGCGGCTTTCAAGCTGCTTGATATTGGTGATTTTATTGGCGTTGAAGGTGACCTGTTTGTAACGCGTACAGAAGAGCCCACAATTAAAATTGAGACTTGGACGTTATTGTCGAAGGCGTTGCTCCCCTTGCCGGAAAAATGGCATGGATTGAAAGATGTCGAATCGCGCTATCGCCAGCGGTATCTCGATCTGATTTCCAACCCCGATTCACGAGAGATCTTTAACAAGCGCATCGCGACCATTCGCGAAATCCGCACGTTTTTGTCGGATCGAGGGTTTTACGAAGTTGAAACGCCCATGATGCAGCAGCAGGCTGGTGGCGCGGCTGCCCGCCCCTTTGCTACCCACTACACAGCGCTCAACACGGAGATGTATCTCCGCATTGCTCCTGAGTTGTATCTCAAGCGCCTCTTGGTTGGTGGGTTTGATAAGGTTTTTGAACTGAACCGCAATTTCAGGAACGAGGGGCTGGATCGCACGCATAACCCTGAGTTCACCATGCTGGAGCTCTATGAGGCGTATACGGATGTCAGTGGGATGCGCGACTTGATTCAAGGGATGATTACGCATGTTGCGGAGACGGTTTACGGAACGTTGAAGGTGGGGTCAGAAGCCAATCCCGTCGATTTATCGCTACCGTGGCGCGAGGCCACCTACCGGGATCTGATTGTTGAGCGAATGGGCGATGACTGGTACGCGCTGTCACTTGACGACGCGAAGGGTCGGGCGGAGGCTGAAGGGCTCGACTTGGACCCGAACTGGGATATGCCAATGGTCACGCATGAGGTCTACGAGAAATTGATTGAGAAAACGCTTCAACAACCCACCTTTGTGACGCGCCTTCCTGCACAGCTCGTTCCGCTGGCAAAGGTGTGTCCTGATGACCCCAGCGTTGTGGACGTTTTTGAACTCGTCATTGGGGGGCAGGAAGTGGCCCCGGCTTATACAGAGATGAATGATCCTCTTGAGCAGCGCAGCCGGCTTAGTTCTCAGGCGGGCGAGGATGCCGAAAAAATTGATGAGGACTTCCTCACGGCATTGGAGCATGGCATGCCGCCTGCGGGGGGTATGGGGGTCGGTATCGATCGGCTCGTCATGATTCTTTCGGGAGTTGATGCGATTCGAGATGTTATATTGTTTCCACAGCTTAAACCGCGGGACTAAATACCCATGTTTCCCTTTTCTCTCTTTCTTGCATCTAAATACCTAAAACCCAAACGCTCCTTTATTTCGGTCGTGACGGTGTTTTCGGTGTTGGGCGTTTTGTTGGGCGTTTCGATTCTCGTCATTGTGCTGTCGGTCATGACCGGATTCGACAACATGTGGCGAACCAAAATTCTTAGCTTTAAGCCTCACCTTACGGTTGTGAGTCGTTATGGGACGATTGAGAACGATGATCAGCTTTGTGAGCAGATTTCGGCAATTGATGGTGTCACGGGTGTAGCTGCGAGCATTGAAACGCGTGTGATGGTGCAGTATGAGGGGCGACTCTCGGCTCCGGTGCTGTTGGGCGTTACGCCGGAGCGTGCTGCATCTGTCAGTCAAATCCCCAAACACATGTTGATGGGTGAGTTTAATCTTGCTGACGATGGTGTTGTGCTGGGAAGCGATATGGCCTCTCAGCTTGGCGTCGTTGCCGGCGATGAAATCTTTGTGCACTCGCCGATGAGCGTTATGGCGCAGGATGAAGTGCATCTCCCCGAGGCCCTCACCGTGGCGGGTATTTTTGATCTCGGCATGCGTGATTTCGACGGTGGTTTTGTGCTGACCTCAATTGGTGTCGCCCGCGATCTCGTGGGTTTAGATTCTGGGGCATATTCGATCTACGTCATGACTGAAGATCCCTTTCAGTTTTCCAAATTTGCTGCACGGGTTGGTGATGCAATAGGCCCTCAGTACATTGTACGAACCTGGCAAGAGGTAGATAAACTTCTGTTTGATGCACTCGCCCATGAGAAGACAATGATGTTCATTCTTTTGGCCTTTATCACGGTGGTGGCCATTTTTTGTGTGACCGTGACGTTGATTGTGATTGTGGTTCAGAAAACTTCTGAGATTGGACTGTTGAAGGCGCTGGGGGTTCCCACATGGAAGATTCTGCTGGCGTTTCTGATTCATGGTTGGGTTCAGTGTTTGGTGGGTACCTTAGCCGGAATAGGCACAGGGTTGTTGATCCTGACGAACCTTCCCAACATTGTCAGGAATCTCGCCCGCTGCAACGTGTCCGTTTTTCCGAAAGAGATCTATGGGTTGAGCGAGATCCCCTGGGAGACCTCTGCCCGCGATCTGATTCAGATTTGCGTCATGGTGATGGTGGTGTGCACACTCTCGTGCATTATACCCGTATTACGTGCCGCATTTCTGGAACCGGTTGAAGCGTTCAGGCA
>CAZISU010000753.1:0-3999 GCA_964541935.1 uncultured Planctomycetaceae bacterium
CCGCTTAATAACTTTGTCAAAAACTTAACGATCTTTGAGGTTAGTAGTATAGAGGCGGGCGTCGATATTCTGGACCCGATCCAGGTTTCTGCGGTCAACATGCAGCCGGCCGTATTGAAAGAGTCATTTGGCCGGAAGATCGTGTTTCACGGCGGGATCGATACCCAACACGTGCTCCCCAGTGCGTCGCCGGAGGAGTGTCAGGAACACGCCCGGCAGACGCTCAATATACTGGGGAAAAACGGTGGTTACATCTTCGCCCCCAGCCAGATATATCAGCCCGACATACCGGTCGAAAACATTGCCGCCGTGTATCAGGTAGCCCAGAATGGTTCCGAGGCCCGTGAATGGTTACAGACACGTGGAGTGATTGATGAATCGTAATAAATACATGATCCGCTGCGATATTGAAGGTGTTACAGGTGTAACGACCTATCAGCAGGCCGAAGGCAGTGACTTTGGTCGGGCCATGCTTGCTAATGATCTTAACGCGGCCATAGCCGGATTGCTTTCGACCGGTGATCATGAAATCGTCATCTACGACGAACACACTGACGGGAGGAATGTTACGCTCGATGACCTGCCTGAAAGTGTCAGTGTAATCTGCGGCAAGCCGCCGTATCGGCCCGATTGGGGCGGCATCGACTCCAGCTATGACGCGATGATTATGGTCGGTTTCCATGCCCGTTCAGGGGTTGAAGGTGCCCTGCTGCCGCATAGTTATTCCCGCAAGAATCTCAACATTAGAATCAATGGGACGGTTGTCGGCGAAATCGGCATGGAGTCTGCGATCGCCGGTGATTTCGGCGTGCCTGTTTGGCTGATAACCGGCGATTCCGCGGGAATGGCCGAAGCAAGAGAAGTCGTTGCGGGTGTCAAGACTGTTGTAACCAAGGAGGCGATGGGAGAATTCGCTGCCAGGTGTTTCCCGCCGAAACTGACCGCTAGTCTGATTTATGAAGCGGCACGGAGTATCGTCCAATCACCTCCCGATGTGAGACCCCTGAAGTTCGATAGGCCGGTGGAGATGCAACTCGACCTTGCACAATCGGATTATCTGTCTCAGCTCAAGTCCAAGTATCCTGAGTATTTCGTAAAGGACGCCACCGTAGCACTCAACGGGGACACGGTGACGGAAGTGTGGTCGCGATATTGCCAGATACAAAAAGCGTTAAGGAAATAGCCATGGATTACCGCGAATACGTCAAGTTGGGATTGAATCATCACTTGCTCTATGTCGAAGTCGCCTCCGAACCGGCCGAGCACCAGCGTACGCTCATGAAGGTCCTGGAAGATGATCGACTCGATATCCTGGACCTTTGGATTCCGGATGTCGAGCCGTACCGGAGCGAAGAAATCAAGGCACTTAGAGATTCGGGCAAGGAGGTCTATTACAACGTCGGCACGCGAAAAGGCAAAGCCCCCGCACATCCAGCCAGCCTGATCCCCGATAAACGTCGATATTCACTGGAGTTCTACAAGGACGAGTTGGACCGAGCGACGGAGGCAGGGGCGACAAAGGTTATTACCAATAGCGGCCCCAATAACCCAGATAACCGAGAGGCCGCCATTGATGCCCTGGCGGACTTCTATGTCGAAATATGCAACTACGTGCCCGAAGACATGCTGATAATGATCGAACCGACAGACTGGGACGTGGACAAGTGTAAACTCATTGGTTCTTCCAAAGAAACGACCGATCTTGCCGGGCGTATTCACGCGGCCGGTTGTGCGAACTTCTCGAGTATGGTCGATATGGGACATTTGCCGCTGATGCATGAGACGATAGCCCAGGCGATGGCCGACAGCGATAAGCAGATTGGCCATATCCATATGGGCAATTGCGTCTTGAAAAACAAATCCCACCCGATGTTCGGCGACAAACACGTAGCATGGGGCACTGAGGGCGGGGAGTACGATGTTACCGATGTGGCCGAACTTTTGTCGATCGGCCTGCGGATGGGCTATTTCAACAAGAACTCGCGCGGCTCGGCCAGTATCGAAATGAGACCGATGACTGGCAGGGCACCCGAGGAAAGCCTGAATGTGTACCTTGATACTTTCCGCACAGCATGGGAACTGGCTGTAGAATAATAAGAAAGATTGTTTGACCATGATGATGAAGACAGTTGTCGGATTCGGTGAAGTGCTAGGGGCAATTCGTCCCGTCGGCTACGCGGCTTGGGGTGACAGCAATGACATGGTGATCCTTGCCGGCGGCAGCGAAGCCAATGTGCTGGCAAAAGTCGGCGGCCTAGCCGACGGTATAAAGACGCAGTTCGTCAGCAAAATGAAAGACGATTTGATAGGCCGGCTGCTGCGATATGATCTGCAGAGATACCGAGTCGGCATGGATTACGTTGCCTGGACGAATAAAGATCGAAACGGCCTCTGTTTTGTGGAACAAGGCCTCGGTCCGATTACCGCCGAAGGTGGCTATGATCGCGCCGGCTCGGCCATAGCCAATGCCGAGGTCGGTGAATTCGATTTTTCCGCACTGGAAGGTGCCGATGCCTTCTTCACCTCAGGCATAACGATGGCCTTGAGCGAGAATTGTCTTAGGAATACTGAAAATGCGCTGAAAACTGCAAAGAAGCACAAGGTTCCAACATTTGTCGACGTCAACTATCGCAACAAGCTTTGGGCACCTAAGCAGGCGAAGGCCGCCCTTGAAGGTGCGATCGAAAACGAGATGTTTACTTGCCTGATCACGACAGAGACCGATGCGAGAGTAGTCTTTGGCGTTGACCGAGACTTTGACGACGATAAGCCGATAAATGAACTTGTCAAGTGCAGTGAAGGTATTCTTCACGACCTTCACGATAGATTCCAAGGCAAGGTTCCCATACTCATCACGACGGTTCGTAAGCGAATTACAAATGAACGCGGCCAGTGGACCACGCTAGCCTTGCTGGAAGGTGAAACAGTAATAACCGGAGATCAGTTTGATTATATTGTCCTTGACCGATATGGAGCCGGAGATAGCTGCTCCGCTGGTATCATAGGCGGTTTCTTAGGAGTTCAATCTGACAATAGCATCGACGATTCATTGCCTCTGGAAACACGCATACGAAACGGACTGAACCTTGGCAACAGAATGTCTGTCGTTGTCCAAAAGACCGTCAGCGACTTAGGTCCACAATGGCCAGCTTCCGAATACTTCAAGCGTGTAGGGAAATCCAGAGAAATTGCCAGGTAAGATAGCAAGAGCTTTCTTGGCGGATCAACTCGCCTCTGTTGATCGATTGGATCGGCTCCACTTTTTCGTTCTTGTCGACTTGCCATGGTGTTCGATATTTCAATCCCTGGTGTGAGCGCTTGGTGTGATAGTATTCCAAATAATTGTTGATCAAATACCGCAGGTGATCTTCGCCAAAGACTAGGAAGCGACTCAAGCATTCCTCTTTTGTGGATTTTACGTATCTTTCGGCCACGGCGTTCTGATTTGGCCTGCGTGGTCCGATCCGCACAGGTTTAATACCTTCAGATTTCAGTATCTTATGAAAATCTTTTGTGAACTTCGTGTCCGCATCGTGGATGATGTATTTTGGCGGCGTATCTAGCTCGTTGAAAAACAAACATAAATTCCTGGCCTGCTGCTTCATCCAGTCATTGTTCGGGTTGGGCGTCATGCCGATGACATGCACCTGACGTGTTTTGAGGTTGATGAAGAACAGCACGTAGTAATCAATCCAGCCTGACATTGTCAGCACAGGCTTGGTGAAAAAATCACAGGCCCAGAGTGTCTAGGCATGGCGACGCAGAAAATTAGCCCAAGTGTTGTCCGAGTCGCCCGGCGGCTCCGGCTTGAAGCCGTGCTGACGGAGGATGTTGTTAATCGTAGTACGGCTGATCGATTGATAGCCCAGCCGATATAGTTCGCCCTTAATGCGACCGGCGCCCCAGCCGGTTTCTTTGCGGATGGCCAGAACTAGGTCGTGTATCTCCTGCGGCTTACGATTGCCGCCCCGAGCGCCGAGCCGGGCCTCGAAGCAAAAG
>CAZISU010000754.1:0-3990 GCA_964541935.1 uncultured Planctomycetaceae bacterium
ATTCTGGTCGAAAACCATCAACCCGGTGATGTAATCCAGATCACCAGTAAAGATGGGAAGGTCCGATCCGTCGAACTGAGTGACCAGGCCAAATTTGTCGTTGCCCCTGGGAGTTATGAACTCACTCTCGATGGCCCCGGCCATCGGCAACTGACTCCAGGCAACATCACAGTCAAGGGACGAGATCAGTTGAATGTACAGATCAAGGACCGGACAACTGGTGTCAACGACGACCCAATCGACAAAAAACCCGTAGCGAAAAATGAACCCTTCAAATTGAAGATGGTAGAACTCCCGGCTGGTTCCTTTGTGATGGGAAGCGTAGAAGGTGATCCCGACGCGAGGCCGGACGAACAGCCGCGACGAAAAGTCAGTATCTCTAAGCCCATCCGTATGAGTGCTTATGAAATCACGGTTGGTCAGTTTCGTGAATTCGTGGAGGCAACTGACTACGTAACCGAAGCTAAGGCCTCTGGTGAGGGCGGCTGGAAGGCAAGTCGGGCGTCGAGTTATGGAGAGCATAATCCGGATTTTAACTGGGCCAATCCAGGGTATTTGGCTTCTGACAGCTATCCAGTTACAATGGTCACATACGCCGACGCAATGGCGTTTTGCAACTGGCTCAGCAAACGTGATAACCGCCTGTTTCGATTGCCAACCGAAGCGGAATGGGAATACGCCTGTCGAGCCGGAATAACCACCACTTACCATTTTCCATTGGATTCCCGAGACGCCTATTGCTGGTCATTGTGGAATACCAAAAGCACTCTTCGTCCACGTCCAGTTGGCACTCGGAAACCCAATGTCTGGGGACTCTACGACATGAGCGGCAATGTACGCGAGTGGTGCCTGGACTGGTACTCAGAGGATGCCTACCGACAGGAATTCCTTGCTCTTCCATCAGGCCCCGCTACCGGAACTCTACGAGTTATCCGTGGCGGATGTTTTATGGACCTTAACTCATTCCTTCGCTCTTCTCGTCGTGGGTTACTTGACCCCAGGAAAGCGTTGAACACACAGGGGTTTCGTGTCGTGGAGGGAGTACTTCCTCCACCAGCCTTGGATCTGAAGGCCGGTAATGCCCTCCCTGAATCGTCATCTCCAGCCTCTTAGCTGGCATAATTTTTATCGTTTGTTAATTTCAAAAGATTAAGCTCCTTTGTTATTTGGTTAGATCGCAACAGTCCTTTGCAGGAAATCATTTCAAAATGTCACGTCCAGGCAAACAGAACTTCGACCCGTTTCACAAATGGCTTGGGATTCGCAAAAAACAGGGAGCGATTACTCACTACGACTTGCTCGGGATAGCTTTAGACGAGGATGACATTGAAGTCATCCAAAGTGCTGTTGAACAGCGAATGCAATTTGTCGAATCCAAGCGAGGCGAAGGTCATGACAGTGCAATTACAACTGTAATAAATCTACTTCAGGAAGCAGAAATGACTCTGCTTGACACTGAGATGAGACGTGATTATGACCGTAGCATGAACCTATTTCATAAACGCAGTAAACGAAGGCAAGTTGATCCATATCCAAATCGCTCTCAGGTGAAGTCACGACGAAGACCATCACGTGGAAGTGCAAACACATCTGTTGGAGAGGAAAGTGGAATCGTCGGAACGACCGTTAAAGTGCTGGGCGTGTTCATGATTGGATTTGGCATCATGGCCTGGTTCAGCTTTCAGCTACCGTGGGATAAGTCAACAACATCTTCTGGAAAATCAGAACTCGTTGAGAGACAAAATATCCCTGCAGAAAATTCGGTCGGTCAATCTGAAGTGGGCATTGATTCTCGCCCGCTTGATACGCAGGACTCCCTAAAAGTTTCAGAGGAATCGAAATCACAAACCTCATCGAAGGTGGCGGCCAAAGAACTGTCGACTGGAGAAACTAAGGTTGTGCGAGAGAAGACAAGTCAAAGGTCAACCGGTAATTCTCCCAATGAATCACCTGCAAGTTCATCCCCCAAAATTGTGAGAAGTATGTCCACCGCCGAAGCTAAAAAAATAAGTCAGGGGCCGGGCAAGACGAATAATTCTGGTTTTATTCCAATTTTTAATGGAAAGAATCTACAAGGTTGGAATGCCGACCAAAGATTCTGGCGGGTCGAGAATGGAGTCCTGCTTGGTAAGAAAAGCCCACGATCTGGACAGGGCACTACCTACGCAGCAACCGAGAATGAGTTTGACGATTTCATATTGAAGCTGAAATTCAAGTTGAACTCCGGCGACAGTGGAATTCAATTTGGAGGACAATTGTTGTCAGGCTTTGAATCAATGACGGGCTCTCATTTAAACATTTCCTATGAGAGAAATATGGGAGAAATTGGTCAGCTCTATGTGAACAAGAAATTATTTTTCGTACCAACGGTGCCGAAACGGCGTGAGCTTGCAAATGCGATCAATGTCACGGGTTGGAATGAATGCATGATTTCCGCAAAAGGAAGTCGAGTATGGGCGACTATTAACGGCATCGTCGTTGTCGACCTGGAATACAACGACCGCAAAAGAGGTTCCATTGGATTACAACTCCACGGGAGCGGTGCAGACATTGCGTTCAAGGACATATTTATCAAGAAGATCAAGTAGAACTGCCCAGGTTAATCGGCGAATGGAGATGTGCATGAAAATGGGATCCACTTGGGCATCGAAATAGGGCCCATTTGGAATAGAATGACCAGTAGATGATGCTGAATGTGACCTTGATGGAGAGTGGCCAGAAATCCTTCAACGGAAAGCAGAGCGATGAATTGATAAACGCGGAGGTCTTCGATAAGTTATGGGAAGCCAAAGTGCTGATCGAACACTGGAGGAAACATTTTGAGCCATTTGGATTACTGCCTTGCTCATATTTTTCAGAAGGAATTAGGCTAGGTAAATGCAATTGTTGTTTCATACTTTAACCAGTGAAAACTGGGATTATGACTAGTTGCTGGAAACTTATTGATATGAATAACTAGATCAATTAGTCCCCCTGCATTGCTCGAACTGTATAAAATTGTGGTCCATCTTAAGGAGCAGTAATTTGTTACGAAATTTAGTTTTTATTTGTTTTTCAATTAGCTTTCTTACGCCAGTATTCTCAGATGAGAAATCAATCATCGGATTCACTACTATCTCTGTTCAAGGCTTTAAAAAGCAATAGAAAGCAGATGGAAAGCAACCTCTAAAATTCCCTCCGCGGACTGGAAACTCTCTAATTGTCGCTTCTGTGTCTGATCATTCACCAGCAGACAAGGCTGGACTCCAAGAGATGGATATCATACGCGTTATAAATAAAAAACTAATCCGGGATCATGATGCAGGTAAAAAATTGATCGAAAAAACTCAGATTGGCCAAGATCTTGAATTAGCGATTGTCAGATCAGAATTGCTTAATGGCAAGAGGAAAAATCATGTAGTAAAAAGCAAGTCTGCTTGGATAAACAAAATAATTAAACTTAAGCCAGTTTCAGAAAAAGAATATATCCACTCATGTTTAAACACACTGGGAGATCCGTTCCGTCGTGATTGGGCCATTACCAAGCATAAAGACACATTTCCTTACGAGCTTTATGATGATTTCAGCCTTTTTTACACTGTTAAGGCAGGGGTTCCACAAAATCTTTTTCTACGCCTCTCATACTGTGGAGATGACTGGTTATTCATCAAATATTTTACGATTAAGACTAATAAAAAAGCTTATAGAATCACACCATATAGAATAAAGCGAGACAACGGAATATTATCTGGCAATGCATTGGTATGGGAGTGGTGTGAACATCCTCTTCGAGAGAAAGACTACAAAATGATTGAAGATATCATGAAGTCGAAATCTGTGTCAGTCGGGTGCCATGGAGATGCCAACTTCAATGGCTTTGAGCCAAGTAAAAAAGTCAGAAGTAGAATGTTGATTGTTTATAAAAGTTATCTGAGAAAGACGAAGCAATAGTTGTTTTTTGATCTTCCCTCCATTTCTGTAGCAGTTGGTATGTTAGAAATCCGCTGTGCG
>CAZISU010000755.1:0-3984 GCA_964541935.1 uncultured Planctomycetaceae bacterium
AAAACCGCCCGCCCGACTATCCGCCCCAAGCCGTAGCCGACCACCTCCAAGGCGTCGTCCTGCTGCGAATCCACATCTCCGACACCGGCAACGTCGACCGCGCCGAAATCATCCAATCCACAGGCCACCCCGTCCTAGACGCAGCCGCCGTGCGAGCAGTAACCACCTGGCGTTTCACCCCCGCGCGCCGCAACGGCCAAAACGCCCCCGCCACCGTCCGCCTCCCGATGCGATTCTCGCTGGATTAATCCACTCCAACATACCGCCGCGTATGCGGACAAACCGCCACGCAAATCCCGCAAATCACCGACGGCTTAGTATTCCCAATCGCTCGCCCCATTGCCAGTGCATTGTGGTAACAGGCCACCGCGTCGAATAATTCTTCGCGGCTCATACCCACTTGCCAGTTCTTGCCCGAAGCCGCCCCCACAGGGCAGGCATCAACACAAGCGGTGCATTTCCCACATAGTGACTCGTTTTGAGCAACACCAACCGCCAGCGGCGCGTCGGTCAATATGCTCGACATACGAAACGCGGCCCCATACTGCTTGGTAATCAGCAGCGCCGTCTTGCCGATCCACCCTAGCCCGGCCCGCGTGGCAATTGTCTTGTGCGGCAGCCGCGTAAACAGCGAATACTCGTCGACCTTATCGACGGTAGCCGCCAGCGGCTCCGCCCGATAGCCCTGCTGCCTGAGCCAGGCGGCTCCTTTTTCGGCCAACTCGCTCAACAGCCGATTCACCCGCTCGTATTCGCGCAGATACTCTAACGTCGGCCCATGCCCTTCGACCGGCCCCTCGATAATCCCCGCAACCGCCGCCCGATCCAGGGCAACCACAATAGAAACCCCAAGCGGCAGCCCCTCGCGCACCTCCGCCGGCTCGCTCTGGATATCGGCAAAATCGACCAGATTCGCGCCATTCTCGGCTAGAAATTGACTAAACGATTCAGATAGTTGCATAGTTTCCATGTCATGCATTCTACCAAAACAGCAACAGCAACACTCCCCCCACCATCGGCAGCGAGAACAGCAACGCAATCTTCCACAGCAACCGCCAGCCGGACATCATAGCCACTATCCCGGCCTTGAAGACTAGGTTCGAGAGGCTGGCGATTACGATCATCCTCCAACCCTCTGCCAGTACCATGGGGTCGCCGTCGCTTGCCAATCGCGCGGTCGAAAGCGTGATAGCGTCCATGTCGGTCAAGCCCGACAGCCCGGCCACGAGATAGAGCCCCTCGTCGCCGAAATATTGTTGTGCCGCGGCCAGAAAGAATAGCACTACCGCGTACATGGCCCCGAAAAACACGGCCGACTTCAACTGCGTGGGGTTTTCCTGCTCGGGCATCGTGGACGGTTCGCGACGCACCCGTAGCCAAAGCAAAAGCGACGGCACGGCCGTCAGCAGCATCAGGATCATAATCGGCGGCGCCACCGAGCGCAGAAACGCCGGCTCCTCGCGCCCGCTCACAATGGCCACCTCGATCAACACGCGTATAAAAACCACCGTCGACGCGATCAGAATCACGATAGCGATCACCGCCGGCCGGGTTTGCCCCGATTGAGCTTGCCGCGACGCGCTAACCGTCGTGGCCGTGCTGGAAATCGCCCCACCCAAAAATCCGCCCAACAATATTCCGGCGTTTCGGCCGAAGAACTTGTAGGTGATATACCCGCCCAGGCTCATGCCCACGATCAGAACCACCATCAGCCACGTCTCGAACGGGTTGAGCACGTCGAACGGCCCGAAGGTTTTGTTGGGCAAGACCGGCAAAATGATGCACGTAATCAAAACGAACTGCATGATGCCCTTCAGGTCGGCCTCGCCCAGCCGATGCACGATGCCATGCAGTTCCGGCTTGAACTGCAAGAGCACGGCCACGCCGGCGCCCACCGCCACCGCCACCATGGTCATGTTCTCGACAGCCAGCAGCGCACCCACCGCGAACATCAGCAGAACGGCCATGTCCGTCGTAGTGCCATGGTCCGAGTCGTCGTGGGCGAGTTGAATCCACTTCGAAATAACCAGCACCGCCACCACAGACAATAAACCGGCCCCCACAATCCACCCGCCGAAATGTGCGGCCAGCATAGCCGAAACCGTACCCAATACAGTAATCAATGGGAACGTCCGCAGCCCGGCCATCCGCTGCTCGGTCCACTCTCTTTGCAAACCGACCAAAAGGCCCAGCACCAGCGAGATGCCAAGTTGCGAAAACAGCGTAGATGTGGGGGGCATCGGGGTCGGCTCCCAAGAAAATGTGAATCGGTTATTGTCTTATTATTCTCAGCTTTTCCACAAGCATTCCGCCTACCAGGAGGCCTGGGGGGACTGCGGGAATCATGCGGGTCATCGAAATTCTAGCATTTTGCAACTCAGTGTATTGTCGTTTGCGTTAACCACCCGATGGTGTTAGACTGAATTTCATAGGGCAAGCGGCGGAAAAACGACATTTTTTCGTCTAAAACGATAGACACTCGGAACAAGCAATGTCGAAGCGACGGCTATCAAGAAGCTCGAAGTCAAAACGACCATCGGTGGAACCTTATATCGTCAGCCTCGCTAAGCATTGGCTACGAAAGCTGCTGCAAAGGCTCTCTCTGCCACTGGTGATTTGGACCGCGCTTCTCCTGGTTTTCCTGGCAATCGTGTTCTGGAAGGTACCCGACACGGTAGCCGGCCTCACACAGCGCGGACTAGGCTTAGTCTTTGCCGCCCTGGTCGGAGCCGTCTACTTCTATGCAACCCGCGAACCCGACATGCAGGACGATCTGCTCGCTCGCATGCAAAAAGGGCAACACCTGGACTTTGGAAAACAACTTCGCGCGGTCAAACACGAACACCGCAAACTGAACCTTCCGATTTTAGGGGAAACAACGGCCAGGTCGATCGTAGGGGTTATCCTCATAATCGCAGCCTTCGGATGGTGGCTAACACCTCTCGCCCCGGTCGCTATCACCGAGCGCAAAGTCGAAGACGTCTCCGAGCCGTTGACCAGCGAGATCCTGGCCGTCATCCTGGTGCGACCCGATGCCGATCTGGTCGTTCCCTTGCCGCCCACCGTGCCCATGCCCGCGCGACGTTTGGCGAAACTCATTCCCGACGATGCGCCGCCGATGATGCTTGTCCGCAAAGCAATTTCGCAGCGAAAATACGATCTGGCCCGCCAGTTGCTGATCGAGGCTTCGGCCGAAGAGGATATCGAGCCTATCGAGTTGGAAGTTACCGCCGCCCAAAACGAGATGTACGCCGGCGAGTTCGGCGAGGCGTCCGTTCTTTACGCGAAAGCGTTGCAACGCGAGCCCCACAACCCCACGTTGCTGGCGCAAGCGGCGGTCGCCGCCCTACAGGCTGGCGATTATCGCCAGGCCCAGCAGTTGCTCGCGCACGCGGTCAAAATCTGTCGCGCGGCCCAGCCCGAAGAGGCCTTACGTCTGGCAACGTGCCTGCACATCCAGGCGGCCACGTTTACGGTCGTTGCGTATCGCTACGATCTGGTGGAAAGAAACAACCTTCGAGCTCAAAAATTATGGTCCGGCGACGATATGCCCGACAACCACGTGGCAAAAGCAGCCAGCCTCAACAACCAGGCCGTACTTTTCACCCTTACCGGAAACATGCCGGGCGCGAGAAATATGAACGCCTGGGCTATCGACGAATGGAAAAAACTTGATGACCGCAGCCCGCAGCTTGCCGCCGGACTGGGCAACAAGGCCATGCGTCTGCACATCGAAGGGCGTTATCCCCAATCGCAACAGGCTGCCGACAGCGGATTGGCCATGTTGCGAAACACGCTGCCCATCGGCCACCCCGTACTCGCCATGGGCATGGACAACACCGCCGTGGCCGACCTGGCTTTGGGCGAATACGAACATGCCCAGCCCACCGACGTAATGGCCCTCGTATCGACTTTCGAAAAAACGCTGGGACGCCAAAGCCCGCTGGTAGCCGCCGCCATGAACACCGTGGCCGATAGCTACCT
>CAZISU010000756.1:0-3983 GCA_964541935.1 uncultured Planctomycetaceae bacterium
GCGGAATGCACGGGAATACCATTTCCCGTGCTGCAATGCATCAGCTATTGCGGAAAAGAATCTTTACATGTCCCAACCCTCTGATCGCGACCAAACAAAACGCGAGGAACCGTCTGGGAGCCTGAACGTCACTATCAAAGATGTGGCGCGAATGGCGAAGGTTTCCGACTCGACCGTGTCAATGGCCTTCAGGCCGGACTCGAGAATCAGCCCGCAAACTCGGGAAAAGGTCTTGTCGGTTGCCAGAAAGTTGCATTACGTCCCGAACCTTAACGCGCGGGCGTTGCGGATGGGCGCTTTGAATGCTATCGGTTTTCTGGTGAACGACATCACCAACCCGTTCCATGCGATGATGGTGAATCTTGCCGAACCGATTGCTATCGAGCGGGGTTTTCAACTCGTTGTCGCCGACAGCCATTGGAATCCCGACCGAGAGGTGCATGCGATCGAGAACATGATTCGGTCCAGGGTGCGAGGAATGCTTATTTGCCCCTGCGAGAAAACGCGCCAGGGCCTGGACTTGCTTAGCCTCTATTCGATGCCCTGCATCGCCGTCGACACGATTTCCGAATCCTACCGTGGCGCCTTCATTGGAAATGACCTGATTGCTGCCGGCAAGATGGCCGCCGAGCACCTGCTCGATATCGGGTGTAGCCGGGTGGCGTTTTTGACGGCCGAGCAGCAAATGAGTTCGTACAGCGCGTGTCAAGATGTCCAAAAAGGCTTCCTGCAGACACTGAGCAAACATGGAGTCGATCCCGACGAGATCCCCGTGATTAACGCGGGGCTGAAAATCAATGCCGGCAAGTATGGCTTCGAACGTCTGCTCAAGAGGGCGCCAGAAGTCGACGGTATCTTGTGCATTAACGATTTATGCGCGATGGGTGTGATCGAGGCGGCCGATGCCAAGGGAGTTAAGGTAGGGAGAGATCTGGCGGTAATGGGTATCGACGACCTTGATATCTCGGCCATGGCGCGTGTCTCGTTGACGTCGATTCGACAGCCATACGATAGGATTGTTGAGCTTGCAGTGAACGCCCTCATCGATGGTATCGAGGCCGATGACGCACCGGATGTAAATATGACTTTCCAGCCGGACCTGGTGGTCCGCAGTAGCACCTGTCGTAGAAAGTGATGGAGAATTGAGCGTGGCAAACGGCGCAAAGGTTTGGTGTTTTCCGGACGGCTATCTTCCCCTGAAGAATGGCGATGGACCCGTGGAGCCACACGAGGCTCTCATGCTTTTAAATGTCGGTGACCGGCGGGCTAACGTCAAGCTTGACGTCTATTTTGAAGACAAAGATCCGGCAACGGATATCCCCATCACGGTTGATGCCCAACGCGTGAAATCCCTACGGCTTGACAGACCGCACGACCTCGGCGGACTGGAGATACCGCCATTGACCCAATACTCGATTCGCATTCGTAGCGACACAAAAATCGTGGCACAATTCGGCCGACTGGATTGTACCAAATCAAATATTGCGTACTACGTTGGCGTCGGACACTGCGAATAATATAGGCAGATGGCTTAGTCCCGACCTATCGACTATTGACAACAATCTAGCCCCTGTTATAATCATCACACTAGGAGGTTCGACGTCGAACCTCCGCCCGTCAGACGAAAACTTGCGACTCGCGGAACCGCTTGGATCAACAATCCATTGTGAAAGAGCTTAGGCTGAAGAAAGTATCATATGAATCGAGCATGCATCACAGACAAGGAATTTGAGCAGCGAATTCAACGCACCCAGGCTGCTATGGCCCAGAAAAACTTGGCCGCTCTGCTGGCCTTCTCCACGGAGTCAGAGCCGGCACTGGTTAGATATTTTTCCGATTACTGGCCGAGTTTCGAGACCGCCGCCGTGCTTATCCCCGCCGAGGGAAAACCAGCTTTGCTGATCGGGCCGGAAAGCATGACGTTTGCCCAATCTCGATCCAAAATCGAACGCATCATCCAAATTATGGATTTCCGCGAGTCGTCCCAGCCGGACTATCCGGGCTCAAAGCTGCCAACGTGGACCGACGTGTTCAACGAGTACTCCGTCGATCAGCTTGGCATAGCGGGATGGCACATGTTCCCGCAAGCGATTTACTCGAATATTGCACGGGCCCTTGGTGAAGAGACGGTCGTCGACGCCGACGAGGTCGTCCGCTCGGTAATGATCACTAAGAGCGAAGGAGAGCTGAACTGCCTGAGAGAGGCTGCCCGAATTTCGGAGATTGGGCTCGGAGCCATCCTGGATAACATCAAGCCGGGGCTGACCGAAGTTCAAGTGGCCGCGCTGGCCACCACGGCAATGCTCAACAGTGGAGCCGAAGCCACCGGATATCCCGTCTGGTGCTGTAGCGGGCCAAATTCCAACCAGGCGATCAGCCGTCCCACGCATCGTCAGATTCAGGAGGGGGAAATCGTTCAGGTCTGCGTGGGCGCCAAAGTATCGGGATACAGCAGCAGCATCGGTCGGCCGATCGTGCTGGGCCATTGCAGCGAGGAGATGCGGCGTTTTCTTCAAATCGGGTGCGACGCCGAGGAGATGACCATCGGCCTGATGCAAAGCGGTACGCCGGCGGCCGAGGTCGCCCAAAAGGTCCACGGTTTCATCAAGGAGCAAGGTTACGGCGATACGATTCTCTACGGACCGGCACACGGATGTGGGCAAATGGAGTGTGAATACCCGTTTGTGGAAACATCGTCGGAGTTTGACTTGACGGAAAATATGGCGTTCCAGGTAGATCTGTTCCTGGCTAACCATAAAATGGGTTTCCGCTGGGAAGACGCTATAATAGTTGCTAACGGAAAGCCGGAACAACTATCCTCGCTTAAACGCGAGGTGGTCGTTCTCTAGCACCACCAAAAAAAATAAAAACTGGCAAGCCAAGAATAATGACAATGACCGATTCTACAGCAAAAAATAATGAGCATATTTCACGGCGACACTTTCTGACGGCGAGCAGTGCCGCCTTTGCCACCGGTTTGGCAATTCCCGCCCTTGTTCCCGCTTCGGCTCTCGGTAAGGACAAAAAAGTCGCCCCCAGCGAACGCATCGGCGTGGGCATGATCGGCTTGGGGCGGCAGGCTCTCAACTACAATCTAGCTATGTTCACAAGATCACCCGATGCCCAAGTTACCGCTCTGTGCGACGTGGACCGTTGGCGTCTGAAATTGGACGGTAATAATCCCGGCGTGGCCGCGGTAGCGAAGCGTCGGAAATTTGACCCCGTTAAGTTAAAGGATTGTTACCGCACAACCGATTTCCGCGAGGTGCTTGCCCGCAAAGGAGTCGATGCGGTGATGATTACGACGCCCGACCACTGGCACGTCCCCATTGCCTTAGAGGCGATTAAGGCCGGAAAAGACGTGTGTTGCGAGAAGCCGATCGGGTTATGCATCGAACACGGCCGGATTCTGGCCGACGCCGCAAAGAAGGCCAAGTGTGTCTTCCGCACCGATAGCGAATTTCGATCCATCCCCAACTTCTTCAGGGCCGTGAGTCTCGTCCGTAGCGGCAAGATCGGAAAACTCAAGGCAATTCGCACAGTGGCTCCGTGTTGGAACGAACCAATGCCCATGCCACCAGCCGAACCGGTCCCGTCCGAATTGAACTATGACATGTGGCTCGGCCCGGCGCCACTGGCACCCTACTCGGAGAGTCGCGTCCACCCGCGACACAAGGCGGCTCCCGGATACGATCGTCCCGGCTGGTATGGCAATCGGACCTATTGCGACGGTGGAATTTGCAACTGGGGCTATCATCCTTTGGACGTTGCCCAGTGGGGAAACGATTCGGATCGCACGGGTCCGGTGGAAATCGAAGGGCGCGGCGAGTTTCCGCCAATCGACGGACTGTGGAATGTGATACTCGGCTTCGAGCTTAAATATCGCTACGCCAATGGTGTGGAACTGTTCTACCAAAATGCCGGCCGAAACAACACGTCCAAGCAAGTTTACGTGCGTTTCGAGGGAACCGAGGGCTGGATTT
>CAZISU010000757.1:0-3972 GCA_964541935.1 uncultured Planctomycetaceae bacterium
TGCGTACGGAAATCCCAATATGTTAACCCCTCTAAATTCTCTTCTGACGGTCGGGGCAGGGCATAACTCGATAAAAGCCCTACGAAAAACGTAGTCAGGCATCCGATAATATTGATCCAAAGGAAGGAAAGTCTGGGCGCGTCGGGGGAAATGTCGCAAAAATAGTAGGGGGCAGTAACGCCCAGGGCAACGGCCAAACCGACCGACGTGCCGATCAGGACCCCGCCCGAGTTTGCTCGACGCGTCAACACGCCCAGCAAGAACACGCCCAGCAGAATCCCGCCGAAGAGCCCTAGCGTGACCTCGGAGACGATCACCAAGGGGTTTTTGCCGCGTTGCACGCCGTAAAGCCACATCATCAAGCCGGCACTGGCAATGGCCAAAAAGCCCCACACGATGGTCATCGCTTTGGCGAAGGCCAGCTTGCGGGCCTCGGGCAAGTGGTCCGAAGCGAAGCGGCTGTAAAAGTCCACCGTCGTACAGGTCGAAAGCGAGTTAAGACCCGAATCGACCGTGCTCATTACGGCCGCCAGGATGGCCGCCATGATTATCCCGCCCACGCCCGGTGGCAACTCGTTGGAAATAAAATGCGCCAATGCCAGATCGCCGGTCATTCCCGGCAAGGCCCGATCGGGATGGACGCCGTAGAACCAGTACAGGCCCAATCCGGTCAGGAACAGCAGGAACATGACGGGTATGCCCAAAATAGTGCCCCACACCAGGCTCCGCGTGGCGTCTTTTTCGTTACGTGTGCTGAGGTAGCGCTGGATGGAGATCTGGTCGGCCCCGGCCAAGGAAAGCTTGGTGAAGATGGCCGAAACGACCATCATCCAAAGCGATATTCGCAAAAATGGGTCGAAGGAATAAAAGCTCGACTGGGAAATCTGATTGAACGTGTGGTCGTGCTCTTTGGCGTATGACCAGATGCCAAGGATACCGCCGTCGTTGCGCGAGACGATCAGCCCCAGCACTAACAGAATACCGCCCAAGAGCACGAAGAACTGCACAACGTCGGTCCAGATAACCGACTTCATGCCGCCCAGCGTTGTGTATAGCGTGGCAACGATGCCCATCAGGCAGATGCTAAACCACAGGGGCCAACCGGTGGCCGGCTGCAAAGCCACGGCCGAGGCGAACAGAACCACGCCCAGGTAAAAACTCCGCAGCATCAAAAACAGCCCGGCGGCCATCAGGCGAACTTTAAGGTCGAAACGACGTTCAAGATACTCGTAGGCCGTGGTCAGCGAAAGGCGGCGGAAGAACCGCACGAATATGATCACCGCCGCGGGCACGCCCAACAGCACGCAAAACGACTTGATGAACAACATCATGCCGTTGTTATAGGCCTCGGCGGGAGCCGAAATGTAGCTCACCGCGCTAAACAACGAGGCGAACATGCTGATCGCAACCGGGAACCAATGGATGCTGCGGCCGCCAAGAAAATAATCTTCGGTGTCCTTCTGACGCATCATGAAGAACAGCCCCATGGCGACGATCCCGCCCAGATATGCTACCATCGCGGCGTAGTCTGGTAGTCCAAATCCCATGGCAATTATTAAGCGAGTGGATGATACTAAAACTATCACGATCGGGTGCCACTGCCGGTTTGTCCAGCAGTGCGTCCCAGAGACCACCGCAAAAACACTGCTGGGCAAGCCAGCATTGGCCCCCCGAATTTACGAGGAACTTGACACTGCGGCGGAAACTGTATACCTTAGTCTACCTGGGACCGCCCTTACCTGCAATACCTCCCCAAAACAAATTATCGGATCGATTCAATACGCGTTGCCTGTACTACATCCATCTTAACCAGACGGCGGCAAAATGTTGCGTGAAAAACCGACCATCAAGCGAAATCCGCTCGCCCTGGCCATTGATTGCGATCTGGCTATCGTGGGCGGGGGGCTGGCCGGCGTCTGCTGTGCTCTCACCGCTGCTCGGGCGGGAATCGACGTGGCCCTCATCCAGGACCGGCCCGTCTTGGGCGGAAACGCCTCGAGCGAGGTCCGCATGCTCGCACTGGGGGCCACGGCTTCGATGGCCAACAACAATCGCTGGGCTCGCGAAGGCGGCGTCGTGGACGAATTCCTGGCGGAAAACGCCTACCGTAATCCCGAGGGCAACTCGTTAATCAGCGACACGATTTTGCTGGAGATGGTCGCCCGCGAGCCGCGCATTCGCCTGCTGCTAGATACGGCTGTCTTCGATGCGGAGACGAGCGAAAACACAATCGAATCCGTGCGGGCATTTTGCCCCCAGAACTCCACACTTTACGAGATCCAGGCCCCGCTGTTTTGCGACGCCTCGGGCGACGGCATTCTCGGCTATCTGGCCGGGGCCGCCTTCCGCATGGGGGCCGAGTCGGCGGAAGAACACGGTGAGCCGCTGGCGCCTTCACCCGACTACGGCGAATTGCTGGGCCACACCATCTACTTCCAATCGAAAGACAGCGGCCACCCGGTGCGATTTGTCCCGCCCGATTTCGCACTTACCGACATCACCAAAATCTCACGCTGGCAACGCATCTCACCCCAGGATCAGGGTTGCCAGTATTGGTGGCTCGAATACGGCGGACGGCTGGACACGATCCACGACAGCCAGGCCATCAAGTGGGAACTGTGGCGGATCGTCTACGGAATTTGGAACCACATCAAGAACTCGGGCCGCTTTCCCGAGGCCGCCAACCTCACGCTCGAATGGGTCGGCACGGTGCCGGGCAAGCGCGAGAGCCGCCGCTTCGAGGGCGATTATATGCTCACGCAAAGCGACGTCGTTAACCGCAAAAATCACCACGACGCGGTTTCCTATGGCGGCTGGTCGATGGACCTGCACCCGGCCGACGGGCTCTACGCCGCACATTCGGCCTGTAGCCAGTGGCACGCCAAGGGCGTTTTCCCCATCCCGTTGCGCTCCATGTACAGCCGCAACGTGGGCAACCTCTTTCTGGCCGGCCGCATCATAAGCGCCTCGCACGTGGCCTTCGGGGCCACCCGCGTGATGGCCACCTGCGCCCACAACGCCCAGGCCGTGGGCATGGCGGCCGCGATTTGTCGCCACGAAAACATCGCCCCGGCCGAATTGGCCGACCCGCAACGGGTGGGCCGCTTGCGGCAAGATTTGGCCCGCGTGGGGCAATTCATTCCCGGCTATCGGATCGAAGATCCCGACGATCTGGCCCGCGCGGCGACGCTGAGCGCGTCGAGTCGTCTGTTGCTCGATGAGCTTGAACCCGACGGTCCGCTGCAACCGCTGGCCCGACCTTGGGCCGTGCTCGTGCCGGTGGCGGCGGGACGACTGCCGCGGTTTACCTTCAGGCTCGATGTGGCCGCGGCGACTCAACTGGAGTTGCAATTGCGTACCAGCCTCGATCCGGGCACTTACACGCCCGAGGTGGTTCACGCCACGCGGACATTTGACGTCGCGGCCGGGCAGAACCAACCGCTGACGGTCGATTTCGATCAGGATTTCGACGCCGAGGGCTACGTGTTCGTTTGCCTGATGGATAACCCGCACGTTTCGGCGCGTTGCAGCCGCCGGCTCGTGAGTGGTGTTGCCACGGTAACAAACGCCGGTCGTGCCGACGTCACTGCCGGGGCCGTGCAGGATCCGCCGCATGGTATCGGCGTCGAGCGTTTCGAGTTCTGGCGGCCGCTAGCCAGAACGACCGACAAAGATTGCCCCGATGGCTGCAACCTGGCCTTCGCGGCCGAACCGGCAATCGACGCGTTTCGCCCCCAAGCGGTCGCAAACGGCATCGCACGTCCCACCGTTACAGCAAATGCCTGGGTGGCCAATCCAAGCGACCCGGCCCCCATGCTCACTCTCGCCTGGGACAAGCCCCGCCGCATCGCCCGCATCGAATTGGCATTCGACACCGACCACAACAACCCGCTGTTTTCCGTGCTCTACGCCAAGCCCGAGAACGTCATGCCGCAGTGCGTGCGCGGCTATCGGATCCTCGACACATCCGTC
>CAZISU010000758.1:0-3969 GCA_964541935.1 uncultured Planctomycetaceae bacterium
CCGACTATGCGGTGCAAATGCGCGACCTGTATCGGTGGATCAAGGAAGAGTTTCATCGCGTTGTCGTGGATCATTCGACTGGCGCGATCGTAGATTTCCGATTGGCAAAGACGCCCCCGCCAACGGGACTGGCCTGTAAGATTCTGGAAACCTGGGCAAGTAAGCCCCCGGATAAACGCGACCAGCTCTATGAGAAGATTCAGAAGCATCTGTCTTCGTTCAAGGAAGCACGAGAGGCAAAACCCCTGTACGACGGCGGCGGCTTTCTGGACGAGATCTCCTAGCAATCGGTAAATGGAAGAAAACGCCCGATGCTGGCCCGGGGAAGGCAGTCCATAGGGGTAGGGGGTGGCGTGTGTGGGGCCGCGTTTTCGGTGTGTTTTCTCAGGCACGCGCGCGCGAGGGGCTGAACGGAGTTTCTAGCGCTCAGGGGTGATACTCTCTTGCAAGCCGCTTGAAGGCCGCTTCCACCACGATCGCCTCGGCACGCGGATGAACTTGGAGCACCGCGTAGTAGTCTTTCTCGGCCATTCGCTTACTCTACACCAGGTCCGCTCTCAATGGGCCAGGATGCGAGCGAAAAACAGTTAGCGAGCGAATTCGCGACCAGCGGGCATGCTGATCCTCTGTGATAGCTCCCGAAGCCAGTTCGTCGTCCAGGTCCATGAAGTCCAAGGAGAACATCATGCCTTCGGGAGCGCCAGAGTTTGTCTTCACAAAGCAGTAGTACTCCAAGAAGTCGGCGCTGTATGGAAAGCTCTCGCAGAAAGACTGCTTCATCCATTTCTGTTCGAATTCACCCATCGAGGGTAGCAGGCCGCAGTATATCGTTCCCACGACTGCAACTGGAACCCCCATGAGACCGATGGGCAAACTAAGCCACGGTGCAGCTCGGTATAGATGAGAAAGCCCCAGAGTGATTCCGAAAAGCGGCAACCATACGATGCTGAGAATGGGAAGGGAAAGCACCCCGAATAAGCCCAAACCAAGAGCGATTAGCGAGATGCTTCTGATTCCTGGCCAGATGAAACTCAGCGCAAACGCAATGGCGGCGGGGATCACCAGAATCACAAACTGCCCTGTGCAACCTATTAGGCATCCCACTAGGTTTATCGTTACGAGCGAGATCGGCAAGAAAACCCAACCAAGAATGCCCGACAGAACCGCTACCGCGTGGTTCATCCACATCTGTAGACTTCCCCGGCACCGTGCCACTGAGTGATAGGAAATTTGGCTCTTCCGGTTCTAGGTGCGAACGCCACACAAACCTGAGCGTCGTCAATGACGGCCATTATAATACCTCTGGCGACAGTATGTCAAAGGCCCCGGGGGCGTGATTCTCGGCGTATTCGGCCACTCCTTTGCATGAGCCCACCGCCGTAGGTATCGGTTCGGATTTGGATCGTCTTGGGAGCGGCTAAAGGGCGAATTCATGCCACTACCCCCCATAGAGCCAAACCAACAGTAGATTTTTTTCGCTAGATCGGGGGGAATTCCTGGAAATCATTGATTTGCGAACTCAACCTGATATGATAGCTGGCTGGTAACCAACGTTTCCTTTTTTTTGAGGTAATCGTTTCCCGTTTCGACGGAGGCACAGCGTTTCTTTGCATACCGAAGTAACCGTCAAACTTTGGCGGTGATTCTCCGGGGATGCCGTGTATCGACTCCATGGTTGAGGTCGGTTTCTCGTTGTGTTTTTGTGCGTTGGTGATTGTCCGTTTTCAACCAATTTCTATCGGGGCAAGTACGATGTTTATATTCACTAGTTACTGTGGCCGCGATTTGGTACGCGGGCTGTTGGGTGTTTTGATTTGGTGGAGATGTAAGAAGTAGCACCCTTTTTCGTTTGACGAACGGATTCCCCGCGTTGGACACGGATGCGTCCATTTGCACCATCATCCCTTTTGTCCAATGTGGAGGTAAGTTCTCATGGTCCGGATCAAAACAAGTCAGACAACGCAACGGTCGTGTGTCGAACATCTTGGCACCGTTACCAGGCAACATAAAGAGGCGGATTGTGCGTCCGTTATGATTTCATCGCGACGTGGATTTGCCCCTGCACTTCGCTTTGGCTTGCGGCACGGTGTTCTGGTCGCCATCCTCCTGTTGCTGGCCACGCCAACTGCCAGCACGCTGCGAGCCGAGGTGGTTTTCGAGCCGCTCGGCACGCTCCCGCCCGGCGCAGGGCGCGACCCCCGCAGCGAGGCGGTCGGCGTTTCCGCTGATGGCAACGCAATCGTCGGCCACTCCTTTGTCGACGGACGTCAGTTCGGATGTAAGTGGACGCCGGAGACTGGATGGGTTCCTCTTGAGTCCGAGGGGCTAGACACTCCTAGTGTGTGGGGCATTTCGGGAGACGGCACCACGGTCGTCGGTTCAGCACCCCGGCCAGGGCAGCCGGGTTATGTTTATAACGCTGGCGCACGCTGGGTAGGAATGGGAATACCGGACGACTATTACTGGTGGCCGGAGAGCGATGACTCCAAATCGGGCCAGGCCTACGATGTGTCTTTTGACGGCTCGGTAGTGGTAGGCCAGGCGGCGCGGCACGTCGGCTCTAGCGGCTACAACGTGGGTTTCCGTTGGACGGCTGGCGGTGGCATGCAACCAATGGGACTTGGTGGCGTTTTCCTACCCGAGGCATCCACAGACTGCGCCGGCGTTTCCGATGACGGTACCGTTGTTGTGGGTACCAGTCATACCGGTGTACGGGGCGAGGCCTTTCGCTGGGATAACGGAACACTAACGGCGATCGGCATCCTGCCGCCCAGCGAGGACGGACACGAATACAGCCGCTCCCTGAACGTCTCCCCAGACGGTAGTGTTGTCGTCGGCTATAGCCCCAGCGATGCGATGAATGATAAACACGAAGCGTTCTACTGGACACAAGCAACCGGGATGATCGGCCTGGGGAGTCTGCCAGACACGGTAGGCGAAAGCTACGCGTATGCCGTCGCCGGCGACAACAAAACAGTCGTAGGTATGTCCGGCTCAAGTACAAGAAGGGCATTTGTCTGGCATCCCGCGACTGGCATGATGGACCTGCAGAGAGCCCTCGCAGACGTGGGCGCGGGCATCGATGATTGGACAATCCACGAGGTTCGCGATATTAGCAACAACGGCGTGATCGTGGGGTGGGGGCAAAACCCCGACGGCGATACCGAGGCTTTCCGCGTTACCGGCTTGGACCTCAGAGAAGGCACTGGTGGTAATGATGTCACCATTGGGTCCACGACGAACAGCATGGACGGCTCACCCGACTTCTACTCTACGGACGAAAGCGCGACGCTCAGCGTCGCCGATCTTAAGGTTGCCATGGCTGGCGCGACTGCTGGCGTCCGCACCGCCGCCGGGGGAAACAACAGCCAGCAAGGCAACCTCACCCTCGACGCAGAACTCGACTACGACGGCAAGGGCACGACGGACCTGACTTTCCGCGCGACCAACAACCTGACCGTCAACCAAGCCATATACGACGCTACCCCTGATGGTGATTCTCTCTCGCTTTCGCTGGTCGCTGACAACAGCCTCATCGCTCTCTACACGCTGCCCGGAGGCGGCGACCTTGACATCAACGCACGCATCGAGCTTGGCAATGGCGACTTCTTCGCCAGTGGCGTGAACTTCGACAACACCGGTGGGCTCATTTCTACGACCGGCGACGCGACACTCGACCACTTCGGCACCGTAACGGTCGGCGCTAATGTGTCCGCCGGCACATTGACCGTCAACGACGCGCAGTTGGTTGATGTGGCTGCGGGAGTGAGCGTTGTCGCAGACACCGTCAACTTCGCCGGCGTCGGTGACCTGACGCTACACACAGGCACGATCATCACCGCCCGTACCATGGATATGAACGTCCTGGGCTCCTGGACGCTGAATGGCGCAACGGTCACAGTGACCGGAAATCCCATTGTCGAACTCCGGGGTAGCGTAGCTGACCACGGGGCGATCAACGCCAAAGTG
>CAZISU010000759.1:0-3966 GCA_964541935.1 uncultured Planctomycetaceae bacterium
GCCACGATATAGTTCTTTGCGGGCCTGTTCCAGCAAGCCGGCGTCAACAGCTTCGCCACGCCCGGCGGCTTCGCTCATCTCGGCCACGCGTCGGCTGACGGCCATCATACGCGAGTACATCTCGTTCGACTCGGGGTACTTCACACGGAAGTTGCGCCAAATGCCGCCGCGAATGAAACCCCGCACGGCGTCCCAACGCGGATGATCGTGCATCTCGTGCATGAGGCTTTCGTACTCGACCAGCCGCTCGGTGGGCAACGACCACTCGGTCATCTCGCGATAACTGCTGTCGGGCAGATACGTCTTGCCGACCGGCGGAACGTCGTCCACCGCTTCGGCCATGGTGAGCGTTTTGATCCACTCCTGGTTTTCGACCAAGGCGCCGAAGAAACGCTCCAGCCAGCCGTTGGTATAGACGTGCTTATGCGTCTCGGGCCAGGTGCCGAACTTCTCGCCGTCGTCGCCGAAAACGATCACCGCGCCGGTATTCTGTTCCGCGATACCGGCCAGGTGATCGATAATCTGCTCGGTCGTGCCAAAGGGGATCAAATAGCGAAGCGTCTCGCTGCCGGGGAAAACCGACAACACGCGTCCGTCGTCCTCGGTCACATAATGCCCGGTGAGTTGCTCATCCCTCAGACCGGCATTTTTGAAATGAAAATCGTCCAAAACCGTGTACTCGATCTGAGCGTCGACCACGTCGCGGGTGAACGACTGTTCCCAAACCCGCTCTGGCGTCCACATACCGCGTACCTTGGCGCCCAGCCGATTTTCCAACCAGCGGGTGTAATCGCGGATCTGCCCGATACGGTCGCGCGAAGGCAACATGCCCAAAATTGGCTCGTAGAACGGACCACCGATAATCTCCACGCGGCCTTGTTCTACCAACTTGGCCAGCCGGTCGATATACTCCGGATGCTTTTCGGCCAACCACTCCATCAAGGGCCCACTGGTGTGCAGCGAGATCTTCAAGGACTCGAAACGCTCGAAAACGTCCAGAAACGGCCGATAGCTGTCTTCGTACGCCTGTTCAAAGACGTGATCGAAGTTACCGATCGGCTGATGATTGTGCAGTACCAGGGCAAATCTGATGTGGTTTGGCATCGGGGTCTTGTTCGTTTACTGGGGTAGGGCTGGGCAGGTTTATTAGAAATTACTCACGAACCCACACTAACCCGAAGCGCAAGCGAGGAGGCATGACGGCTTATCTCTCGCTTCTATGCCCTCGCTTGCGCTTCGGGTTAGTGTTCTACGCGCTTCGTGCTTAGTATTACAGGCTCAACTACTTAATCGGCAGCCGCACCCTATTTTATCCAGTTCGCCTGGGCGGAATATTTTAAGCGACAGGTAATTCTTCGCTAACGTCCGCGAAGAGCCGTGGTGGCCTCTTCCGGAGGCACCGGATTTATGTAAAAACCAGTACCCCACTCAAAACCGGCCGCCTTGCTCGTACGCGGCATAATCTCTATATGCCAGTGATAATGCCCAGCTTCGTTAGTGTCAAAGGGTGCTGTGTGAATGATGTAATTATAGGCGGGTTTTTCCAGCACGTTTTCCAGCATCTCGATCACACCTTTCAACATTCCGGACAACTCGCCCGCAGCCGCGGAATCTATGTTTTCGTAGCGGCTTGAGTGGGTTTTCGGCAGTATCCAGGTCTCGTAAGCGAAACGACTGGCAAAGGGACACAAGGCCACAAATTCGGACGTCTCGAAAACAATTCTTTTTTTCTGTTCCAACTCGCGACCGATCATGTCGCAGTAAACGCAACGACCCCGATAATTGTAAAACTCTAGCGAACCCGTCATTTCTTCCCAAACGTTAATGGGAACAATCGGCGTGGCGATCAACTGCGCGTGCAAGTGTTCCAACGACGCCCCGGCGGCCTGGCCCACGTTCTTAAAAACCATGCCATAAGCCAGCCGATGGTCTTGTTTAAGCTCCACCAGACGGTCGCGATAAACGCACAACACCTCGGCCAACTCCGTCTCGCTCAGCTCCGACGTGCTACAAATGTGGCGCGGCGACTCGATTATCACCTCATGAACGCCCACGCCATCCATCATGTCGTACAGCCCGTCGGATTTCCGGACCCACTCACCTTCGCTTTCCAGCGCCGGATACTTGTTCGGCACAACCCGCACCCGCCAACCTGTACGGTCGACCACCGAATTAGGTTCGCGGACAGCCGCAATTTCGCCCGGCGTGTGGTGCTCGTTGCCCTCACAGAAGGGGCAGGGGCTATTCTTGGCCTTTAGCTCCGCCGGTTCGAAATCCTGCGGCCGAGCGGCCCGATTTGCAGCCACGATTACCCACCTGCCCACGATGGGATCCTTGCGAAGCTCTGACATTGATTTACTGTTCCATGGAAACTCATAAAGAAATGCCCCGCACAAGAGCAGAGTTTACCATCATAACCGGAATAGTTTAACGGCAACCTGACACAAGGAATGTCTCGAACAATGCTGGGTACATTCACCACGGAAGATGTTCGCATTCAACTGAAACGGCTTTACCTGTCATCTAGAGTGTTATAGAGTATTAGTTGATCACTTACACGATGACCCCCTCGACACATGACCCCCTCGACACATGACCTCAGCAGCCACCACGACGAAAGCGCAACAAGCCTACCGCAAAGTCCGCAAGTTATTACTCACGGGCAAGTTGATCTCCGGGCAGAAGACCTCTCTGCGTGCCATGGCTAGTCAGTTGGGAATGTCGGTCGTGCCCGTTAGCGAGGCTGTTCGGCGGCTAGAACAGGAGGGGCTGGTTCAGACTAAGCCCCAGAGCGGCGTGTACATTACTCGACTCACACCCCGAAAACAGACTGAACTGGCAATTGTTCGACAGGCGCTGGAGATGCAGGCCGCTCGCCTGATCGCAATCGCTCGGCCAGAAAAGCAACTCGACTCGCTCCGTGCCAGGGCGCTGAAGATCGTCGATTATCAATCGGTGGACAAGCCCAGTCTGGCCTCGTACTCCGACTGGGAGTTCCATGTCAAACTGGTGGCCGCTTCCGGCTGTCGACTGCTGAACGATCGCTACGAAGGTATAACCGCCCTGGCCATGATCGCCACTATGAACCTCGACCAGAAATGGTACGAGCCCGACGTCTCGCACCTACAGGTTGTCGAGGCTCTCGAGTCCGGCGACCCTGATGCCGCGGCCGCAACAATCGAAAAACACCTCAAAGCCGAACCCATATTCTTCGGGCTGAAGCGATAGAGGTCGCCCGCTTGCAAGCCAAGTGCTGGGCATAGTTTGCCCATGCCCCACGCCCATGCCTACGCCTCCAACTTCTTGCATTCGTCGTGAAAATACCGTCGCAGACCCTCGTGGACAGTATCGGACACGGGCGATCGATAGCCGTTTACGAGTTCCTCTACTCGATCATGGGCTCGATCCAGCATGCTTCGGCCGGCCTCTCCGCAGGCGGAGTTGTCGAAAATATCATTGTCGAAAAACTCTCCGCCGTGCATATATCGCAGCGTCAGTTCGTCCGTCAAATAATTCCCGCCGCAGCCGGCCTGTTTCAGATTATCGAGCCCCAGGTGCATGTCGTCCGTGCAGATACCCTTAACCATAAATTGCGACGCCTTCATCCAGGCCTCCTGCATGATCATCATCTCGGCCGACATCCCCATCGCTGTATAAGTCGATCCGAAAGAATTGAGTCGGTCGGCCCCAGACCCCACCGCGGCGAGCATGTACAGCATGCCCTCAACACCATTCTGAGGGTCGTAGCGATGCGTCATTGAGCCACAGTGGTGTATTGAGACAGGTAAGTTACAGGCCTTGCTCAGTTGTGTAGACGCCAATCCCCACAAGGCTTTGTCTATCGTGTAGTATAAGTCGTGCCCAGACCGCATGTTCATCACCGACGGGCCTGCCGCGTACATGAACGGATGCCCTGGCCTGAATGCCTGCACCAGTGCAGCCGTGAAAAGGTTCTCGGCGTGACAC
>CAZISU010000760.1:0-590 GCA_964541935.1 uncultured Planctomycetaceae bacterium
CTTGGACGTAGCCAAACGTCGCTGGTCGAAAAAGCTGCTCTCGGCGTTGGAGCTTGACATCGATCTGCTGGCCAAGTGTTACGAGTCCGAAGAGGTTACCGGCCAGCTCACGTCCGACGCGGCTGAGCTCTTAGGCCTCACGACCGATTGCCTGGTTGTAGGCGGGGCAGGGGACTGCGCCGCCGGAGCGGTGGGCAACGGCATCGTGCGACGCGGCATCCTCAGTACCTCGATCGGCACCTCCGGCGTGATGTTCGTGCATAGCGACGAAGTCAAGGTAGATCCCCAGGGCCGCGTGCATACCTTCTGTCATGCCGTGCGTGGCAAGTGGCACATGATGGGCGTGAACCTTTCGGCCGGCGGTTCCTTGCAGTGGTTCAGAAACCAGCTCTGTCAGGCCGAGGTGGCCAAGGCCAAGCGGCAAAAGCGCGACGTCTACGAGCTATTGACCGAAGAGGCCCAAACCGCCCCGGCCGGCAGCGACGGGCTGTTCTTCCTGCCCTATCTCTCCGGCGAGCGCACGCCCCACGCCGACCCCGACGCACGCGGATGTTTTGTCGGGTTAACCCTGGCCCACACCCGCGGGCACA
>CAZISU010000760.1:600-3960 GCA_964541935.1 uncultured Planctomycetaceae bacterium
GCTCCATCATGGAGGGCGTGACCTATTCGATGCGCGACAGCCTCAGTATCTTCGAACAGCTTGGCGTCCCGGTACGCGAGATCCGCGCCTCCGGCGGCGGCAGCCGCAGCCCCTTCTGGCGCCAGGTCCAAGCCGACGTGTTCGGCCGCAAGGTCGTCACCATCAACACCGAAGAAGGCGCAGCCTACGGCGTAGCACTCCTGGCCGCCGTCGGAGCCGGTAGATACAAAAACATCCAAGAGGCCTGCGCGGCAGCCATCCATGTAGTCGGGCAAACCACCGCCACCCGCTCGGCCCGTCGACGCTACGATCAAAATTTCCCCGTCTACCAAGATTTGTATCAGTCCCTAAAAGGCGACTTTAAAAAGATCGCAGCATTAGAAAAGTAGCGGCCAGACCGGGGCAGGGCAGGGGGCTCAAGCAAAGACGTCAAGCCTACCTCCGACGATAAACGTTCTTGCGATGCCCCACGCGGACAACCAGGACAGTCAGAATCTCGTCGACAACCTGATAAACGACGCGATAGTCCCCGACGCGGATGCGGTAGGTGTTTTCGCTGTTGGTGAGTTTGCGAGCAGCCTCGGGGCGCGGGTCGGTGGCAAGGGCTTCGATGGCCGAGACGACGCGACGCTGATCTCGTTTGGGCAAAGCGGCAATTTCCTTGGCCGCTGATCGCTTGATTTCGATTTGGTAGCCCACCTACAGCCCCAGCTCCTCTTTGAGCGAAGCAAGAGACAGGCTGGGCTCGTCGAGCCGATTGCGGATCGCTTCCAGGTCGACCTTATCTTCCAGTCGCTCCAAAAGATCCAGGTCTTCCAACGGTACAAGAGCGAATAGGCCTTTGCCCTGCCGCTCGATTATGATCCGCTCACCCCGCATCGAAACGCGATTTCCCAGATCCGCTAGTTGCTTACGGGCGTCGCTGATTGGTAGAATGTCCATTTGCGTACTTCCTTCCTTTATTCTGTACTAATTGTACGATTTGTACAACGGAAAGTCAACTATGTGCAAAACGGTCGTCTTTTTTTTGGTTATTTGGGCCATGGTGGCAGTGCCGAGCATCGCTGGTCGTTGTCCGGCTGCCGAACCTGAAACCACTCGCCCCAACATCCTCTTCTTCCTCACAGACGACCAGCGCAACGACACGCTTGGCTGCTGTGGCCACCCGATCATCAAAACTCCTACCATCGACCGCCTGGCTGCCCAGGGCGTCCGCTTCGAAGATATGTTCGTGACCACCTCGATTTGCGCGGCCAGCCGGGCCTCGATTTTCACCGGCCTCACCGAGCGGACGCACGGTTACACGTTTGGCCAGCCACCTGTTTCGCGGGCACATATCGAGACCAGCTATCCGGTCGTGCTCCGCGCGTCCGGATACCGCACGGGCATGATCGGCAAGTTTGGTATCGGTGTGGCCGGTGGGAAGAAGTCGATCGCGCGGATGTTCGATTTCTTCAAGCCCATCGGGCGCAGGCCGTATTTTAAGACTATGCCCGACGGCAGCCGCCGGCATGAAACCGAACTTTGTGGCGACGCGGCCGTCAAGTTTTTGCACGAGCAGGATTCCTCACAGTCGTTTTGCCTGCAAGTTTGTTTTAACGCCTCGCACGCCGAGGACATCGACATGCGGCCGGGAGTCGGGCATTTCCCCTGGCCGGTGGCGGTCGATGGTATGTATGATGATGTGGACATGCCCGCGCCTAGGCTGGGAGACGCGAAATATTTTGAGGCCGCGCCCGAGTTTCTGCGAGATTCGATGAACCGTGACCGCTTCTTTTGGCGTTGGGATACGCGCGAGAAGTACGAGACCAACCTGCGGGCGTATTATCGCATGCTTTCGGGCGTCGACAACACCATGGCACGCGTGCTGAAGGTTTTGAAACAAAAGGGCTTGGCCGACAACACGGTCATTGTCTACAGTGCCGACAACGGCTACTACATGGGCGACCGCGGCTTTGCCGGCAAGTGGAGCCACTACGAGCAATCTCTGCGCGTGCCGCTGATTGTATTCGATCCTCGCCTGCCCAAAGATAAACGCGGACGCGTGTCGAACCGCATGGCCCTGAATATCGACCTCCCTGCCACGTTCCTGTGTCTGGCCGGGTGCAAGGTGCCCGAGGATTACCAGGGCCGCTCGCTGTTGCCGATTATCGAGGGCCGCCCGCCGGCCGATTGGCGCAAGGATTTCTACTGCGAGCACCACATGAATCACGCGAGAATCCCAAAATGGAACGGCGTGCGCGGCCAACGATACGTTTATGCAAACTATTACCAGCAGAAACCCCCGCAAGAGATGTTGCATGATTTGCAGACGGACCCGGACGAGGTGATCGATCTTGCCGGCGATTCGCAGTATAAGGAAATCCTCGATTCGATGCGGAAACGATTGGATGAATATAAATCGGCTTTGCCTGAGCGTAAGAGTGTGTCGACGAAATAGAATTATTAAATGGTGTTCGCCACAGATGGACACGGATAAACACAGATAGTCACAACTATAAGGTGGTAACAAATAATGAAATTCCGAATTACCTCGATATTACTTACGGCTGTTGTGTTTTTGCCGGCTTCCTTGTGGGCCGCTTCCCAGCCCACGCGGCCCAACGTCCTCTTCATCTGCGCCGACGATCATGCCGCCTATGTAACGGGCGCTTACGGCAATAAGCTCGTGCGTACGCCGAACATCGACCGCTTGGCCGAAGCCGGCATGCGCTTCGATCGGGCGTACAGTAACGCGCCGGTTTGCACGGCCTCGCGGGCGTCGTTTATAACAGGTCGCTACCCTCGCACGCTTGGTGTCACACAGTTACGGACCGCATTGCCGGCCGAGGAGACCACGCTGGCCGAGATGCTCGCGGCGGCCGGCTACGATACGGCGGCCATTGGCAAGACGCATTTCAACAGCGCCTTGAAGCACGGCTACGATAAGCTCATCAACTATCCGGAGCATCGCCAGTGGTTGAAGCGGCGGGGCCAAAAACGGCTGCCTGCGGGCGTCGAGGTGTTGCCGCGTTGGAAGCCGTTTCGCGACCATGCCCGCGTTTGGCTCAACGGCATGTATGCGCCCTTTGGCGCGGTCGACGTCGATATGCCCGGCACGTTCTTCGCACGCCGTGCGGCCGATTTCATCGAGCAAAAGCGGCAGCAGCCGTTTTTCCTCTTCATCAGTTTCTACGAGCCGCATTCGCCCTTCCGCTTCCCGGTCGAGTTCGCCGGCCGCCACGACCCCAGCAAGTTCCCCGTGGCCAAGGTCGGCCCAGACGACGACGCCCAGATCCCGGCCATCTTTCGCGATCTTACCGATGCCGAGAAGCAGCGTATCACGGCCGCGTATTACACCTCGACCGAATTCATGGATAA
>CAZISU010000761.1:0-3958 GCA_964541935.1 uncultured Planctomycetaceae bacterium
ACCAGATCGGCGCCGACGTCTATCGTCAACTGCGATACGATCTCTGCCCCGATTGTCACAAGAAGTTCGTCAAGAATCCCCTCGGGCGCGAGGTGGCCGCGAAACTCTTTAACTTCAGTCAGAACTAAGCGGGGCTCGTAATGAGCGCTGTACGCAGTTCTCCCTTTGTACGGCGCTCTCCCTTTGTACGGCGCAGGGGAATTCGTTCGAAAAAAGCCGTTATTCTATTGGCCGTGGTCGTTGTCACGGTCTTGGCGCGATTCTGGCAGGAACACAACCAACCTGTTGCGACAGAGACCTTGGCCGAAGGCACGTATTGCGTTCGCCGGGTCGTCGATGGCGATACTCTTTTGCTCGACAACGGCGCTCGCATCAGACTGCTATGTGCCGACACGCCCGAGACGGTCAAGCCTAATCATCCGGTTGAACCGTTTGGGCCCGAGGCCACGCAATTCACCAAGGACTTTCTGGCCGACGGGCAAGTGTATCTGACCTTCGACCGGCAAAAAGTCGACCGCTACGATAGATTTTTGGCATATGTCTGGCTGGACGAACGCATGGAGCGGATGCTCAACGAGGAACTTATCCGCGTGGGGCTGGCCGAGGCCAAGACCGGATACCGTTTTTCCGCGCGGATGAAAAAACGTTTCCGCCGTGCCGAAGACGAAGCCAAAGCGGCCCGACGGGGAATTTGGTCGGCAGAGTAAGACGGTTTTAAAGGGACAGAAGGGAAGTAAGGGAATGAAGTTGCGTAAGATGTTGATGGTATACCACAATTGAAGTGTAGACAAAGCCTGCTCGGCTAGCTAAGATAGTGGTAGTAAAGGACGTATACCTACCCACCCGGCACACCTCCGGTTTCCCGATATTCGAAGGAAACCACCTCGCGCATGGCGACTCGCGTCCGACTTAAGTCCGCCTGCGGAGAAGATTGAATTAACGACAATAACCGACGCTCTTCGCGCTTGCGCTGTGGGTTAGTTTATTAGGGTTTACAACATCCTTTTCCGGGAAGGAATACGATGAACGGTAAGTTTGCTTCCAGTTACGTTCGGGCAGTGGTTACGGTTGGTTTTTCGGTCATGCTGGCCGTGGGCATGGTTGCGGGCATGGCTTGGGCGGCCGATGCTAAAAAGAAAACCGACAAGAAAAAGCCGACGCCCTCCAAGGAATTGAAAAAGGTTGACCAGGGAACCGGCTACTGGGAGAAAATCGATCCGAACGTGGACTATAAGGATCGCTTGCCACGAATCCTGCCGCGCAAGCCGACCGATTCCGTTAAAAGTTTCGAAGTCGCAAAAGGCTACGAAATTGAGACCGTGGTCGCCGAACCGTTGGTTACGGACGTCGTCGACATGTGTTTCGACGAAAACGGCCGCATGTACGTTTGCGAATTAATGACGTACGCCGAAAAACCTTTCGTTCCGGTCGGACGCGTCTCGCTGCTGGACGACGCCGACGGCGATGGAAAATATGAAAAGTCGACCGTCTTCGCCGACAAAATGGGGTGGCCTGTCGCTGCCTTGCCATACGATGGCGGGCTCTTCGTCGCCTGCGCGCCCGACATTATTTATTTGAAGGATACCGACGGCGACGGTAAAGCCGACATCCGCGAAGTGATTGTTTCGGGCTTTAAAGTTAACAGCGTCAATTCGTTCCCCAACAGTCTTCGCTGGGGACTGGACGGCCGCATTCATATCATGACCAGCACCAGCGGCGGAACCCTCGTCCCGGTGCGCTGGAACAAGTTGTGCGACGCTTCCAAAGCAGTGGGCCCCAAAATCGACGGGATTTTCACACGTCTGCGCGACATCAGCATCGATCCCCGCAGCGGGCACATGCGGCTGGAAAGCGGCGGCTCGCAGTTCGGCACGACCTTCGACGTCTGGAACCGCAAGTTCAACAGTAGCAACAGCGCGCCGATCAATATGGTCATGTACGACGAGCGGTATCTGGCTCAAAACCCATTTCTGGCCCCACCGTCCATCAACCCCGGCATCTGGCGGACCGGCTCGAAGGTCTACCGCATCAGTCCGCTGGAGCCGTGGCGTAAGATCCGTTGCGAAATGCGAAACAAGAAGATCTTCGCCGGCAGTTCCGAGCCGGTCTCCGGATACTACACCTCGGCTTGTGGCGTAACGGTCTACACCGGCAGTGCCATGCCCGACCTTGTGGGCCATGCATTTGTGTGCGAAGGGGCCGGAAATCTGGTCAGTCATATGACGCTCAAGCCCGCGGGTGTGGGCTTCGGCGCGTATCGCGTGGAAAAGGAAAGCGAGTTCCTCCGCTCCGACGAGATCTGGTTCCGCCCAATACAATTCGCCCACGGGCCCGACGGGGCCCTCTATCTGGCCGACATGTATCGCGAAATCTACGAGATTCCCGACGGCATTCCCGCTTCGGTGCAGAAGCACATCGATCTGCGCACGGGCAACACGCACGGACGTGTCTATCGCATCAAACCCACGGGTTTTAAGCAGCCCAAGGCCGATCCGCTGGGTAAGAAATCTAGCGAAGAGCTGGTCGCTCTTTTGGCCCACCCCAACAGTTGGCATCGCCGCACGGCCGCACGGCTTTTGCATGAGCGACAAGACGCGAAGGCCGTCGTGCCGCTTAAGAAACTGGCCGCCGAGTCGAAGGAGCCACTGGGGCGCATGCATGCCATGTGGGCGTTGTTCGGTCAGAAGGCCCTGTCGGCCGACGTGGTTTTGCCGCGGCTAGAGGATGAAAATCCACGCGTCCGCGAACATGCTATTCGCTTAAGTGAAGAATTCCTGAAAGATTCGCCGGCCTTGCGCGAGAAGATTTGTGCGCTGACCGACGATGATGATATGCGGGTGCGTTACCAGTTGGCCTTTACCCTGGGAGGCGTTAAGGATGCCAAGGCGACCGCAGCTTTGGCAGCGATCGCGCGGCGCGATGCGGACCAGCGCTATGTACGATTTGCCGTGCTAAGCTCCTGTTTCGGCCGGGCGGGTGATATTTTTGCCGCGACGGCTGCCGATTCTAAGTGGCGTGCGAGCGGGCCGGGCTCAGAGATGCTCGCTGAGTTGGCCGAGCAAGCCGGTTTGCAAAAGAAACTGGACCAGGTCACGAAAGTCCTGGCTAGCTTGGATAAACTCGACGACGGTGAGAACAAGCTAATCGAGCGCATTGTGAGCGGGTTGGGGACCGGGCTCTTGAAGTCGGGCACACCTATCGGCAACGCACTGACCGGCAACCGACGTGCCACCGAGGCCATGGCCAAGCTGGTCGAAAAGGCTCAGAAGCAGGCCGTCGCTACGGGTGCCAAGTCGAGCAAGCGAATCAAGGCCATTCGTTCGCTCATGCTGGCGCCGTTGGACGACGTCAGCGAAACTCTCTGCGAATTGCTCGAAAGCCGCCAGCCGCAAGAGATTCAGATCGCTTCTATACAGACGCTCTCGCGGTTTCAGGATGACGAAGTGGGCGAGATTATCGTCGAATTCTGGAACGGCTTTACGCCCAAGGTCCGTGGCGAGGCCTCCGAGGCCATGTTCGCCCGCAAGGAACGGCTGATGGTGCTCTTCGACGCGCTGGCGGATGAAACCATCGCCCCGGCCCAACTCGACCCGGCCCGTATCGAATATCTCTTAAAACATCCCAACAAGGATATCAAGGCCAAGGCCCAGGAGTTGCTGGGCGGGGTCAAGCTGGCCAGACGCGACGACGTTGTGGAAAAATATCGCGATAGTCTCAAGCTTAAACGCGACGCGGTCCATGGAAAGCAGGTGTTCAAAAAGGAATGCTCGATTTGCCACCGGCTGGAGAATGAAGGCTACGACCTGGGCCTGCCGCTGCAAACGGTGCAAAACCGCGGCGAGGAAACCATCCTGCTGGCCCTGGTCGACCCTAACCGCGACGTGCAGCCGCAGTATCTTAACTACGTGGTAATCACCAACGACGGCCGCTCGGTAACCGGTATGATCGCCGAGGAATC
>CAZISU010000762.1:0-3948 GCA_964541935.1 uncultured Planctomycetaceae bacterium
CTGGGTTTCGATCTCGCTGAGTCCGCCGATGCCGGACCCGATAACGACACCGCAGCGAAACGGGTCTTCTTTGTCAAAATCAATGCCCGAATCGCGCACCGCATCTATGGCCGCGACCAGGGCAAACTGCGCAAAGCGATCTATGCGTTTTGCGTCTTTTGGTAATAAGTAACCGTCGGTGGTCCAGTCAGCTACCTCGCCGCCGATTGTTACGCGAAATTGCGAACAATCGGTGTTTGAGAAATGGGAAATGCCGCTTTCACCGTTACATAAACGGGTCCAGAGTTCATCTATGCGGCTTCCGAGCGCTGTGACTGTGCCCAGTCCGGTTACGACAACACGTCGTTTCATGAATGCTCGCCGCTATTAAGTTTCGCTTTTTTCCGCGATGGCTTTTCCGATGTGCTCGACTGCCTGACCTACGGTCTGAATCTTCTCAGCCGCGTCGTCGGGAATATTAATGTCGAACTCTTCTTCAAGCTCCATCACCAACTCGACCGTATCGAGCGAATCAGCGCCCAGGTCATTGACGAAAGACGTCTCGAGTGAAATTTGTTCTTTGCTGACGCCCAACTGTTCGGCGACGATGTCTACTACTCGTTCTTCAACTGAGGCCACCTTGTAGGTCCTCCTGATAATCGTGCTAATTGGGGGTCACAGTGACCCCGGTTTCTCATGCCAACTAATTGCCCCAAGAGGGTGCAGATACTACAGTTTACCTGATCCTCTGACAACCCCATCCCTTCTGATAATCACACTGGTATATCCGGTTCTTGTCATTCTGTCCATATCCGAGCGAACAACAAGTCAGCCAAACGCTTTGCGTCAACCTAAATAAGCTAACGCAATTTACGTATACTTCCCATTTTCCTTGCAATGTCTCCGGCTTAAAACCGGCATGACGAATTGCTAAACGGTCAGACCGCCGTCGACGGTGATGATCTGTCCGGTGATAAATTCGGCTGCATCACTGGCCAGGAACAAGACCGTCTCGGCCACGTCCTGGGGGTCGCCCAGCCGGCCCAGTGGTGTTTCCTTTTCAATTCCCTCGATGATCTCTGGCGCTAGCTTGGCGGTCATTTCCGTTGCGATGAAGCCGGGGGCCACCGCGTTGACGGTAATGTTACGTCCGGCCAGTTCCTTCGAGACCGTGCGCGTCAGCCCGATCACTCCGGCCTTCGAGGCCGAATAATTTGCTTGGCCCGCGTTGCCGATTTGGCCCGAAACGCTGGCGATGTTAATGATCCGGCCGCGACGTGCCTTAATAAGTGGCTTGGCCGCCGCACGCGTGAACAGAAACGTACCCTTGAGGTTGATCCCGATCACGCTGTCCCATTGTTCGTCTTTCATACGCATCACCAAGCCATCGCGGGTGATGCCTGCATTATTTACCAGGATGCCCAGGCCGCCGTGCTTTTTGACGACCTCGGCCACGACTTCGTTGACTCGCGTGCTGTCGGTCACGTCACAAGCAAAAGCGTCGGCTTTTCCGCCGGACTCGGTAATTGCCTTGACGGTGTCGGCGAGAGTTTCCTCGTTGATGTCCACGCAACACACCAGCGCCCCACAGGAGGCCAGTGTTTCGGCGATTTTTCGCCCCAGGCCGCGAGCGGCGCCGGTGACTATGGCTACCTGTCCGCCCAGATCCGTGGTGATTCGCTGTTTGTTATCGCTCATGGTAGCACCTCCTTGCATTGTGAACTTGTTAGCCGAGTCGCTGGCGGCCGTTGTAAAATGTGCAGTTTTTTGCGTGCCAAACGCGAGCAAGCTCGGCGGCTAACTACGGATGTTCTCAGACGGGAACGCATTGACAAGGGATTTTGCGGTCGATACGACGCAACAGGCCACGCAGGACACGCCCCGGGCCGACCTCGTGGAACTGGTCGAAACCGTCCGCGAGTAGCTTTTTCAGCGAGTCTTCCCACAAGACGGGCTGGATGACCTGCCGGATGAGGAGTTGTCGGATTTCTTCGGGGTCGTCGTGCGTTTGGGCATCGACGTTGGAAATCACGGGGATTTTCGGCTTCTGCATGGGCACGTCGGCCAGGGCCTCGGCCAAAACTTCGTCGGCGGGCCGCATGATTTGCGTGTGGAAGGCACCGGCCACGGCCAGCGGAATGGCCTTCATGGCGCCCATCCGCGGGGCCATCTCGGCCGCCCTCTCGCAGGCGGCATTTGTACCCGAGATCACGATATTGCCTGGGCAGAGCAGGTTGGCGATCTCCAGAGTTTCGTCGCCGCGGGCTTTTTCGCAAAGCTCTTCGACCTGTACGCGTTCGAGCCCCAGAATGCTGACCATTCCGCTGGGCGTGGCATCGGAGGCCTGCTGCATGGCGGCCCCGCGTTGCTGAACGAGCGTCAAGCCGGCCTCGAATTCCATCACCCCGGCGAAGACCATGGCGGTATATTCGCCCAAGCTCAAGCCGGCGGCAGCTTCACAAGATAGAACCACATCGGGCGATTCGTCTCGTAACGACTCCAGAGCGGCCAGGCTGGTGACAAACAAAGCCGGCTGGCTACAGACCGTCGAGTCGAGCTTTTCGGCGGGCCCTTCGAAGCAAAGCTGTGCCAGATCGTAGCCCAGAACGGATTCGGCCCGATCAAACAGCTTACGCGCTGCCGGCAACGACTCGGCCAACTGCCGGCCCATGCCCACAAACTGGGCTCCTTGCCCTGGAAATAGAAAAGCTATCCTGCTCAACGTCCCTCGCTCCGCGTTAGATAGACCCGCCTCAAAGTATTAAAGATGAATCGCTGTGTAAAAACTACGACTCGATCTCGACTACCGTGCGACCCATGTAATGTCCGCAATTCGGGCAAACAACGTGGGACGGTTTGGGGGTATTGCACTTGGGGCAATCGGAAACCTGAATGGCTTTCTTGGCGTGATGCGCCCGATGAATCCCCGTGCGGTGGTTTGAATGTTTTCGTTTTGGAACGGCCATCTGCTTCTTTACCTGCTAAAACGGCTACTATTTATCTGTTGCAAGGCCCACTCGGCCCCGCCTGTACATCAACCTGCAATCTTACGAATCCCTTATCTTACGCATCGTCGGAAAAGGTGTCAACCGAGGTGGGAGCATTGGGCGGCCCCCTCCAATGGTTGTCAGTCAGGCCCGGGGAACCACTCGAAGTAGGGGTTGAGATTGCCGATAATTACATGCTGCAAAACGTCTAGAGTCAATCTGCCAATTACCTTTAAGCAGATTATATCGACCAGGCAAGATTTTTACTGCACGTTTCTTTGCTTGAGACCGCGAACAGATTGCGATCAGCTCTGCCGCTTGCGCCGCAACGAGGTCAACACCCCCGCCAGACATAACCCCAGCAGTCCGGCAAGCGTCGAGGGCTCGGGTACAACGCCCACGGTTAGCACCGTATATCCGGCCAGATCGCCTTCGGTTGGGCAGCTCAGTGTATAATCTTCGTCGTATGTAGCGTCTGTGATATTGGTCCACTTCGAGACGGAATCATCCCAAAAGCGAATCGCATCCGTACCGTCGATCAGCCCCAAAAAGTCAAGCAGCGAGTCATCGGCATCGCCATTCAACGCCAGCATCCCGCCGGTGGACATGTTGATAAAACCGTTCCCGTTTTCATCGTAGTCAATGGTGAGTGTCTCTGCGACACTCACCAAGCCGCCATCGGAGATATTCAGGATGCCGCCACCAAAGAGACCGACCCTAACACGGCCAATGATTTTCCAATTAGATCCTACTCCATTCACCGTGACCGCGCCCACCGAACCGGCCGTGACGCCAATTACCCCATCTCCACGAGTTTCGACTTCGCCGCCGTTTCTGACATTTAGTGTACCGCGGCCTTCGCGCCCAACTTCTAAGGCCTCGCTGTTGTAATCCTTGCCGTGGGTATACTTTGAGCCGATCCCATCCACTATACTACTAACCTCAAAGATCGTTAAGTTTTTGACAAAGTTATTAAGCGGCG
>CAZISU010000763.1:0-3944 GCA_964541935.1 uncultured Planctomycetaceae bacterium
GGTTGGTCGGAGAACAAACCCGACGGGGTTTTATACCCGGTATTTGGCGAGTGGCCGATCTTTTTGACGGCTGCGACGGTTTGTACTTCGATTAATAGCCGTCCACCCGGCAGGAGGGCGGTCGAGGCCTTGCGAAGAATTTCTGCACAATCGTCGGGCGAAAAGACGTTCAGTTCGCCGTAGAGCATGGCCGCCAGATCGTAACCAGTGCCGAAATCCGCCGCGCGAAGGTCTTCGCGCAACAAATGGCAGTCGCCTTCGACGTGTTTTTGAGCATATTCAATCGACGCCGGCGAGAAATCTATCCCGTAACAGGAATGTCCTAGTTTAACGAACTGGGCCAGATAAAAACCGGGGCCACAACCAAGATCCAGAATCCTCAGCGGTCGCTTTTCGCAGACCTGCTCGTGGATCCATTCGACTTGGGCCCCGATCGTCAGTAGTTTGCGACTGGCCAGATCGTGCGTCTGGGAAAGATGCTCCTTGAGCATGCGCCGACTGAACTCCGGCTCGTCCCAGGGGATCTTGTAGCGTCCCTCCCAGAGGGAGTCAAAATCCGGGGCGGCGGTGATAATCGACTGCAATTCCCTTACTCGCATCGCATTCTTCACTCTTCGCAACAGCCGTCATCGCAACGCGTTTTCTCGCCGTGGCACGATTTTTTGCAACCGCATGACTTCTTGCAACAACAAGGCACGGGCACGCAGACCTGGACGGGAACCTGCTTGCACACCTCGTGCGGGACGTAGCAGGTCACGTTTTTGGGGATCTTACGTTCGACCACGCGGGTGACTTCCTCGTCCTTTTCGGCGGGAACCGGCACCAGGACCTTGTAGGGCATCTTGCGGATGCAGGGCTCGCACTGGAAGCTGGTCTTGGATTCGCCGCACGAGTCACAGCAACCGCCAGTCTCGCAACAAGACTGCTTGGGCTGGCTACATTCCATGGGCATCATGCGATAACGCGTTTGCTCGACGTATATGGTGGTTGGAACCTTGACCGTTTCCTTGATCTCTTCGTAAACGGTATCGTAGCAAACCTTCTCGACGGGTTCGTAGACGACCTCGCGACAGGTTTTCATTACCGTGTAGCACTCCTGACACGTGCAGCAACATTTGGCCTTACAGCATTTTTGTCGCGTGGCCCCACAATAAGCGGCCTCGACTGTCCGAGGTGCAATCGTTACTGTTGCCACCGCGATCAAAATTACGCTCGTCAAGGTTTTCATCCATGCTCTCCCTTCAGCAACTGCTATAAGATTTAGGGTTAAATTCGCTAAATTCGTTATAAGCCGATGGTATTTCTATCGGTCCCACGAGTTCCCCCCCTTTAGCCGGTTTACTGACCGTTGCCCCTTCTGCGTGCAGGCTGTAGGGATTGCGTAAAGTTTTACAGATAGAGCGTGGCACACGACTGCGGATGTACGCCACAATCAAGCGGGCGTGGGGGCAGGTCGGGCGAAGCGGCGACGCAGAACTCTGTAGAGGAAGAGTGGGTTGCCCAGCAGATAGCGGCGACTTTTGTCGGCTGGTTGCATACATAGACGCCACATCCACTCGTGGCCCAGTTTCCGCAGCCAACGGGGGGCACGGCTGAAAGTGCCTGCCCAAAAGTCTAACAGGCCGCCAACGGCGATAATCAGCGGGACTTTCAGCTCGTGGCGATGTTCGTTGATCCACTGCTCTTGCAAGGGATTGCCCATGCCAACCAGGAGGACGTCGGGGCGGGCCGCGTTGATCTCTGCGATCACGCGGGCGGAGGCATCAGCGTTTTTGACGAAGCCGTGGTGGTAGCCGACCTGGCGGGCGTCGGGAAAGTTCTCGCGGGCCGTGGCCGCGGCCTGGCGAACGGTGGGCACGTCGGCGCCGAGCAGATAGTAGCGGTGGTGACGTTTGGCCGTGGCGCGGAAGAACTCGGGCATAAGGTCGGTGCCGTTGACGTTGTCTTTTACGGGGGTGCCGTTGATTTTCGACGCCCAACGGATACCGGTGCCGTCGCCGAGAACGTGGTCGGCAGAATTGACAACGTCGCGATATTCGTTATTGGTCTCGGTCAGATTTAGCGTGTGGGCGTTTGCAAAGAAGACGCAGCGGCTGTGACCGTCGTACTGGGCAATCACGTCTTCGAGCATCTCAATTGCTTGCCGTCTGGTGATATCAGTGATTTCGACGTCTAGGATCTTGCACATGATAATACCGCTTTCGATTCGCTTTGACTCACGCGATGCCGCTAGAGGCGGCGGAAACGGTAGAAGAAATGAGCAAACGGCGTGCCGAGCGATTGGGGGCTGGGTAAGATGCGTAAAGATTGCCGCAAGTACCATGTGGTATACATCTTACGGCGTTAGAACGGCAGGCGAAAACACGATCCGAAGCGGGATGTTTTGGCGTCGGCAGGGTGGGAAATTAAGTCGTTGTTGCGAAATGTCAACACAGGTCCATTCTGGCGACAAACTCGTAGGCCGGGTTTTAACCCGGCAAGGTCTTCGGCAACCGACGGAAATGCCGGGTTGTAACCCGGCCTACGATTTGGCTCAGGCGATTCGCATGGTTAGGCCGCCGTCGATGGTTACGGTTTCGCCGGTCATGTAGTCGTTGGTGGCGACTTCGCGGATCATTTTGGCGACCTGTTCGGGCGTGCCCTCACGGTGCAGGGGCACGCGGTTATCGAGGTTGTGCTTGCGGCGTTCGGGAGTCATGCCGTCGTGAAAGCGGGTCGTAATGATGCCTGGGGCCACGGCATTGACGCGGATGTTATCGCCGGCCAGTTCCATGGCCAGCGCGCGGGTGAATTGCACAATCGCGCCTTTGACCACCTGATAGGCGGCCATCATCGGGATGCCGCGGATGCCGGCCACGGAGGAGATGAGCACGATGGCGGCTTCCTGCTTTTGCTGCATGATGGGTACGGCCGCGCGGGCCATGTGGAAGATAGCATGTACGTGAACGTCGAAGGCGTTTTGCCAGGCTTCGGGCGAGACTTCGAGGAAGCCGCCGGGAATGCCGCCGCCGGCCGAATGGACGAGCACGTCGATTGTGCCCAGGCGCTCGACCGTTTCGGTGACGCAACGGGTGGCCTCCGCGGCGCGTCCCACGTCGGCCAGCACAACCTCGCAACGTCGGCCGAGGGCCTCGACGACCGCCTTGGTTTGGGCCGCATCATCGTCATCGTACCGTCCGTTGATGGCGATGTCGGCGCCGTGGCGGGCCAATTCGACGGCCGTGGCCGCCCCGATTCCCTTGGTGCCGCCGGTTACCAGAGCCACTTTGCCTTGCAATTCCATGATTATGCTCCAACGTATTGCTTAGTTCCGTGGTGCGTCGCGGACGCACCCTACAAAGATATCACGCCCAACGCGATGAGTACAAGAGGGCTAATCGCGGCGAGCGTTGAGGGGCTTGCTTTTGTTTTGCGCGGCCAGCCAGTATCGCCATTTCTGGACATCGAATTCGAAGTTGATGCCTCCGGTTAAGGCGATCAGGGCGTCGAGCACTTCGCGGTTGCGGAAGGGGACTTTGAAGATTTTTGTGGTCGAGCCCATGGTCATGCCGCCACCGCCGGCGTTGTCGAAACCGGCCGAGGTTTGGCCCGCTCCACCGGAAGTGACCTTCTTTTGATGGACGGTCACTAAGGCGTCGATCAGGGCGGCCACGGCCGTGGGGTCGCCCATCTTGCCCAGGGCGAAAGCCGCGCGGTTGATCATGACGTTGTTTTTGTGCTTCAGCCGGGCAGAGAAATAGGTGACCACGGCCGGGTCTTTGCGTTTTTTGAGATAATCCAGGCAGCTCAGGCGGGTTTCACCATCGGGGTTTTCCAGGGCATGCATGGCCAGGGTTTTTTTGGCTGCGGGCGTATTCAATCGATAAAGGGCCTCGATGTACAAAAGACGGGCCTCGCGGCGGGGGTCGCTTTTCAAGGCAGCAGCCAAGGCGGCCGTGGCCACG
>CAZISU010000764.1:0-3940 GCA_964541935.1 uncultured Planctomycetaceae bacterium
GATTGAACCGCCCTAAAAGGAAATCTCTTTTTTACAGAAGAACGGTTGCTTTATCGAACAGGCGAAGAGGCGTTGTTGAGGTGTACTCGTTCCGCACCACTGTTTTTAGATTTAAGGTCGGCCTTGTGCCGACGCAACCCTGTTTAGGAGTCAGCGACATGATGAAGCAACTGATTACAATTTTTAGACTCGTGCTCGTGGCTGCCGTGGCCATGACACTCTGCCTCACGGCCACGGCCGAAGCGGCCTTACAAGACGGTCTGGTTGCAAACTGGACCTTCGACGACGGCGCCGGTGCAACCACCGTGTTAGACTCCGTCGGCGGAAACAACGCCACCCTGGTCAGCGGCACATGGGATGCCGGACTTCTCGGCGGCAGCCTCGCCTTCGACGGCATCGTCGACGGAGCCCTGGTCGGCGACCAGCCGGGACTCGATCTCGGAACCACCGCCATGACCCTCGCCACCTGGGTGAAACTCGACGCGCTGCCCGCCGATCAACCGAACAGCTTCGGCGCCATCTATGATGCCACAGAAGACGCCTACGTCCTCTACACCGACAAGGGCAACAACGAACTTCGCTTCAAAGTCACCGCCACCGACGCGGCCGGAAACTACAAAGGCGCCGCGCGGCCCGGTATCGCCGCCTCGCTGCTTGACACTACCGGCTGGCACCACGTAGCAGGCGTTTTCGACGGCTACAGCGTCAGCATGTTCTACGACGGCCAATTGGTCGACATGCACGGCATCACCGGCCCCGGCGGACAGGTCAAAAGCGGCCAGGTCGCCGGCATCGGTCTACAGCCCGGCGACCCACTGGCCGCCCCCATCGTCCCCGACGACGGCTTTTTCGACGGCAGTGTCGACGACATGGCCATTTGGAATCGCGCCCTCAGCACGGCCGAAATCGGACACCTCTACAACGCTGGAACGGGAAACGCCGTCTTGGCAAGCAACCCCGTACTGCCCCCAAATCCCGCCGCGGCAGCGCCTGCCCTCAAGCTAAACTTCGAAGGTAATCTGCTCAATTCGGGCAGCGGCGGAGCGGCCTACGACGGCACCATGGTCGGAGCCAACGGCACCATGTCCTATGTCGCCGGCGTGTCGGGACTGGCCGTGGACCTCGCCCAAGACGTTCAAATGGGCGCGGACGGCGTCCATGTGGAAGTCGACTACACCATGCCCGAAGAGGGCACGATGACCTTCAGGGCCAAGCCCGGCGATTTCTACAATTACCTTTCGGTGCTCGACAACAGCCTCAATAACGCCAATTGGGAAATGTGGGTCTATGGCGACGGTCGAGCCCGCTTCCGCATCAACGGCAATGCTTATGTCACCTACAACCTCAACGATCTTAGCGGCCCCAACGAGTGGTACGATTTCGCCGTTACATGGAAGAAGGGCGTGGACACCGACCAAGTCGGCCTAAGCATGTTCATCGACGGCGAGCACGTTTCCGGCGACACGGGAACCTGGGTCGCGCCCGGCGCCAAAATCGGCATCGGCGGCGGGGTCAACGTGGGCAACCCAGCAGGAGAAATCGCCTTCGACGATTTCCGAATCTACGAAGAAGTGCTGAGCACCGAAGAAATTCGCGCCCTCGCAGTACCCGAGCCGAGCACCATCGCTCTGCTGATCTCCGCATTGGCCTTGCTTATCGTCCGACCGATTACTCGCAAAAAGGCCTAGATCAACCTTTGACTAAATCCTGTCGGGCCGAATGCCTCGTCATCTCGGCCCGACCGGATAACTTATTTCGCCTGCGTTTTCATTTATCTTTTCAAGGAGAAAGAAGTCATGAAAGAACTGACTTTTACAAAATCGCTGCTAGCCGCCGTGGCAATCCTTGCCATGGTTTCGCCGGCCGTGGCAGTCGACCCGGCCTTACAAGACGGGCTGTTCGCTTACTGGAACTTCGACGATGGCTCCGGATCCGAAGCCGTGGATTCCATTAACGGCAACAATGCTGCTCTGGACCCCGCCCCCGGCGCGCCCACCTGGGCAACCGGAAAACTTAGCGGAGCACTTAGTTTCGACGGCACCGACGACGTGGCCTATCTGCCATCCGGCGGCGCCTTGGATCCGGCCTCCAACGGCATGACGATCTCGGCATGGGTCAATCTGGGCGAATATCCTTCGCTGATTAGCGGAGGTTTCGGCGCCATCATGGACTCCAACCAAGACGCCTATATTCTCTACGTTGATCAAGGCAACGCGGAAATCCGCTGCAAATTCACCGCCACCGACGCCGCGGGTACCGCCATGGGATCCGCCCGGCCCGGAATCAACGAAATCTATTTCGAAACCGGCCAGTGGTTACACGTTGTCGGTACGTTTGACGGCACGGACGCGCGAATCTACCTCAACGGGGAACTCAGGGATACACACACCGTCACTGGCCCCGGCGGTCAAATCGCAAGCGGCCAGGAAGCCGGCTTAGGAATGCAGCCCGGCAATCCCGCCGCCGATCCGCCCACGGATCCCAGCGCGCCCTACAACGGAAAGCTAGACGATTTGGGCCTTTGGAATCGGCCTCTCAGCAGCGCCGAGATCTCCCATCTCTACAACGCCGGCAGCGGACGCGCCATCACGGCCGAAAACCCCACTCTCACGCCCATTCCCGGGGCCGGCGATGCTCCAGCACCCGTCTTGCACTATAACTTCGAAGGCAACCTCAACAACGAGGGCAGCGGCGGAGCAGCCTACAACGGCACCCTCGTCGGAGCCACCGGAACCATGTCATACATTGCCGGAGCAACCACCGAATCGGGACAAGGCATGGACCTGGCCCAAGTTGCTGCCAATCCCTTTGACGGCGTACACGTCGAAGTCGACTACACCTTGCCCAACGAGGGTACGATGATGTTCTGGGCCAAGCCCGGAGACTTCTACAACTACCTGGCCCTCTTCGACAACAACATCGAAGCCAACGATTGGGAAATGTGGGTCTACGAGAACGGGATTGCCCGTTTCCGCCTCGACTCCGGCGTCGTCGACCAAGACCTCAACGCCTTGGACGGAGCCAACCAGTGGTATCATTTCACCATGAGTTGGGCCAAAAATGAAGGCGACGCTGGCATGGGAATTGCCGACTCCTCCACGCTGGCCATGTACGTCAACGGCGAACGAATCGCTGGCAGTAACAGCAATTGGGTCGACCCCGGCACCACCTTCGGTATCGGCGGCGGTCTGCTCAATCCGGCCGGCAACGCGGCCTTCGACGATTTCCGCATCTACGAAGCCGTCCTGACGGCCGAACAGATCCTGGATGTCGCGGGCATCCCCGCCAACATCCCCGGCGACGCCAACCGTGACGGCGTTGTCAACGATGAAGATGCCGCTGTCCTGGCCAACAACTGGCTGGGCACCGGCAAGACCTGGGCGCAAGGCGACTTCAACGAAGACGGTGTTGTCGACGACATCGACGCCACCATCCTGGCAACCAACTGGCAAACCACGGCTTCGGCATCCGTGCCCGAGCCCGGCTCGATCACGCTGCTGCTAGGCATGTGCCTTTTGTGCCTGCCTTTGCTGCGACGCAAGGTTCGCTAACAAACCCAAACTTGCAACGGCCACAACAGTTGTTGCAATGTTACCCCAACGGGCAACCGGGTGACGGACGCGGAACAGTCCGTCACCCGGAAACCCTTTAACTCAAACCAACTTTTATATCGGAGAAAGCGAACGTGAGAAATTCACACTCAAAACGTTCACAAATATCGGCCAAGGCAGGCTTCACGTTGGTGGAACTATTGGTCGTTATTGCCATTATCGGTATCCTCATCGCCTTGCTGCTGCCAGCCGTACAGGCCGCCCGCGAAGCCGCTCGCCGCGCCCAGTGCTCCAACCACCTCAAGCAGTTGGGCATAGGCTTCCAACTCCATGCCGACGCCCACGGGCACCTGCCCACCGGTGGCTGGCGATGGATCTGGGTCGGCGAT
>CAZISU010000765.1:0-3934 GCA_964541935.1 uncultured Planctomycetaceae bacterium
GTAGGATGGATTGTATGAGTAGATCCATCTGTTATCGAAAAACTCCGGAATCACGTTCATGAAATTCAGTCGCCAAAGCGCCCCACGCTTGTCCTTGCCGAAAGGTTGGCCCGCTAGTATCCAGTCTAGCATATTACATGTGATTTCATTGGCTCAGTTTGCAGCGGTGTACACCCGAAGTTGGGCCGCCAATAGCACCAACCAACGCGTACGACTCAAGGCCGAGTTGGATAGGGCTGGAGAACGATAATGCTCAGCAGCGTGAAGAAATCCGCATAAAGGACGCTCGCATGGCACGCATCCCGGCGCGGCGTCGGCCGCGTTGCCCGCCTTTTGAACGCATGGCAATTCTCGAACTGCGGGCTGCACGTGCTTGGTCACTCAAGTGTGCTGGACTTTGGGCACTTGTTCGTGGCAAACCCGGAGCGGAATTGACACTGGAAGTCGAGTTCCATCGTGGTGCGAAAGCACTTGCCTATCGTGAAACTTCAACGTGTCGCTTGAGTAGTTAGATTGAAGCAATTTGGATCGATCTCGCTACCCGTGCGCGCTCAGGGTGCCGAAGAAACGCTTGTCTTACCGAGTTGTCAAAGATCAGTCTCACATCGCTTTGTGATGCGATTGTATTCTCAATTATGGCGTCGTGAAATCACGATTATTTCCACCAATGTGCGGTATTTTATTCTCATTCTGTCAGGTTGTAAAGTTTCGCTGGACAAGGACAGCGGTGGCGGGGATGCTGATCGGTAACCCGTAACGGCAGGTCGGCACTGGCTCATGGACCCTTTGCATGGGGCTTAGAGCTTTTCTGCAATTTGACGGTTTGCTTTTCAGCCGCGGCCCAATCTCCCGACTCGGCCGCTGCGAATATCTGCCGGAACGCCTCGGCCGTTTCGTCGGAGACTTGCCCCTTTTCGACAGTGTCTTCGAAGTTGGTTTTGGTTTTTGCGAGCCATGTCGCGTTTTGTGCGGAAACCGCGGTCCGCAAGGCGGCCATAAGGTGGATGTTTTGTGGCGGTTCTTCTTTGCGTGCGCATGAGATGCACACCAGCATGAGAAGCAAGAGGGGGATTGTGCGTAGTGGTTTCATTATGTTTTTCCGTGAAATAGAGTGTGAATAGTGGAGTTTTGAGCTTTAATAAGTCTCACTGCTTATTATGAGATTACTCTGCGACCATATCGATGGTTTCGCCACCGGCTTTGGTTGCAAGGGCTGCCCAGGTAATCTGGTTGATCATCTCGGAGGTGAACCGCACGCTGCCGTCGCCGTAGAGGGTATTGCATCCGCCGGGGTGATCGGCCCACATGCCGCAGGCCATTTTAATGGGGCTGTTGGGCGGGTGGATTACGGGCGGGGATTCGAACGATGAGGGGCCGCTGTGGCATTGGACAAGCGTGGCGGCATATTCCCTATTCGGAAACGCATCGGCGGGCTTTCCCGCGATGATGGCGCCGGGAACTACGCCCACCCAGGTTTTATCGGCCAGCGAGGGATGGTGTTCGCCGATCAGCACCGTGTGCGATGCTCCGTCGGTGATTCTGGCGAAGCTGACCCGTCCATTTCGGAAGAGCGGCCCGTCGGCGATACTGTTGTAGTCATTAGTGGTGTATCCCCAAGGCTCTTCGTTTCCGACGTTGGCCACGTAGCATGATCGTCCGAACTGGGCCAGTTGGGTCCCGCTGGAATTGACGATGGGGCAGAGCGATTTGCCGCCGGAAGCGGAGGGGCACATGTAGCCGTTGATAGTTGTCTGCACTGCTTTTTCGTTAAGCGGATCCCAGCAGGGTCGCGACAAATCGAGCGAATCATATAGGCCTTGCTGTTCCATCATGGGCAGGAGCAACGTTCCCCAAGCCCAACCGGGGCCCGCGTCGAGAGTTGCCGAGTCGGGCGAGCCGTTGACGCCGCCGCCACCGGCCGTGCTGATGTAGGCGCTGGGCAGGCATTTATGCACATCGTGATAGCCGTGCATGGCGATGCCGATTTGCTTGAGGTTATTGGGGCATTGAGCGCGTCGAGCCGCTTCGCGGGCCGCTTGCACGGCAGGAAGCAAGAGCGCGATGAGGATGCCGATGATGGCGATAACCACGAGCAGTTCGACAAGGGTGAAAGCGCGCGTGGAGCGGCGAGAGTCGCGGGTTTGTGGAAGTGTGATGGTGTTTGTGTTGATGTGAATCGTTTTCATTGTAGCGGTTCCTATATTATGGAGATATTGTCGTTTACTAGAAAACGCATTGCTATGCGAGATCTGGGCAAATACGCAACTCGCGCAATCGATGCGAGTGTAACATCAGGGAAGCCGGCGGCCGTGGGGTTAATGGCTTGGCGTTTGGTCGCCGGGATGAATTAGAATCGCCTAGGCCGGAGGGGCGCGGGCGTCGGCCGTTCGGGCTGGCGTGGAGATGTGGAAGGCTACTGAATGCGCCGACCTGACACGGATAAGCTCTGGCAGCTGTTTGACCGTTTGCAGTGCACAAGTTGCCTGGTGTTGACTGAGAGTCCTACAAATAGGACACTGTTCGGCGGAGAGAACCTTCAGCGGACAGGGCGATTGATGCCCAAGGCTGCCGTGATAGCAATCGGGTGGGATTGCGGTGGTTTTGCAGGGAGCAGCACCGACAATCAAGCAGCCCCCCTGGTACTCTTCGATGTGTGCCATGCCCGGCAGAAGGTGCCACGCTTCGCCCACAACCCAGCAGGTTGCCAGCAGGGTGGTCAGCAGCAAGGTGATTGCTTTGTGGGCCGATTTGGACATAAGCCGGTTTTTTGGTGGGTAGCGGAGGGAGGGGTAGTCACAACGCAAAATTCAACATAATAGGTTAGTATAAGGGTCGCGGGTGGGCTCGTCAAGATAGCCGTTTCCCGTCCCAGTAGAACTCAAACAGTCGAATTAAGCAATTTAAAAATAGTGGATTTTGGGATCCAATGCAGACGAAATGATTATCCGGCTCGCATCCCCGTTTGTAGATCGGCACGTGAAATGTCAGCGCGCCGGCGGCTAGGTGGTGTGTCGTCTGGTATAGATTGCCTACAAACCCATCTGTCGCATCAGCCGCTGTGCGCGTTTGCGGTTGCCTTAGATCTGATCAATTATCGTCGACAGCCCCCGCAGTCGTAGTGTTACCTCAGGTGTTGAAACCTTGGAAAGATTGTTTATCGCCTCCCGCACAGCGTCTAATGTCGGATGGAGGGCGGAGAATTTTGGACTTTTCGGAATAGATTTGATTGCCCCGGCAGTGTTGCCTGCGAGTGAAGACATGACAAGGCAGGAGAGGAATAGCTCGACTTTATTTTTATCTCCGGATGCCGCTTCGGCCAGTCGCAGAAAAACGTATGGCAACTCTACGGACCATTCAATCACTTGCCGTGGTTGAATATGAAGAAGACTCTGGGCAAGCTGTTCCAAAGCCGTTACAGGCAACTTTGCTACACAAGCACTTCGCCATTCCGCATCTCGAAAAAGATCCATCAACAATTCTGGAACCTCGGCATTCTCGTGACTGTGGAGTAGGGCCTGACTGGCAACAAAGATGGCTGTTTTTTCATCAGCTGAGGCAAGCTGCGTCAACATCTCTTTAAGAGTTTGTGTCTCCCCGAACTGTTTCACAATCTCAACTATCTGCGCGATGGTATCCATGCAGAGACACTCTGGCAATGTGACTTTTTCAGCAAACGTATTTGGACGCAATTTGGCCCAAAGCAGGTGTTTGCCTTGGCATTCATCCACTTGGGAACCAGACGTGTATTCGTTACTCCTGGCACGTTTTCGACCAACAGCCGTTGGATGGAACATCAGGCACGTGTGTTCTTGGATTATGTCGCTGAGCAAGGACTTACATGTGAGATTATTACACGTGATCATGACGGCGCATATTCGGAAAAGTTCGACAAGGTTTTCGAAGATCAAGGCATACAAGTAAAGCCCGTAGGGCC
>CAZISU010000766.1:0-3931 GCA_964541935.1 uncultured Planctomycetaceae bacterium
CAAGCAACAGACGGCAAGCCTTTCGCAATCGACTGTGTTGTACGTACTCAAGAGGGGTCATGCCCAGATGTGAGCGGAAGGCTCTGGCCAAGTGCTCCCGGCTGACTTCGAGTTTGTCGGCCAGCTCCGTAATGTTCATTCCTGAAGAAATCTGTTTATCAATTACCTTTTGCGCCCGTGTGACTAGAGTTGCCCGCCCCGTATCGGCTGGTTCAGGGAGCATCTCCCTGAGCAATGCACCGAGGAGGTCGAGCACCAACGATGCCCCTCCACCCGGGGCCATGGCCGTTCGGGTCCCGCTGAATCGCCGCAATGCCATGATTCGATCCAACACTGCGTGGGACTTTCCAATGGGAAAAAGCGGTCCAAAGGTGTCCAGCAGGCGGTCAACCATGGGCTTTGCCAAACGCGACTCAAATGCGACCCAAACGAACTCCCAGGGCTCAGTGCAGCCAGGGGGATAGCCGTAGGACATCTCTTTGTTTGCTGCCTGTCCCAGAAAGCCAAATCCACTGGGAACTGAGAACGTTTTCCCTGCAAGACAGCATTGCCCAACCCCCTTCAATGTCCACTGGAAATGCGTGTGCCTTTCCGCCTGGCGGTACTTTCCCGAGTGATGGTAATTTGTGTCGACCTGTATTTCATGAGCCGCCGCCAGCAGACGCGGGAAACCTGCGGGTGGCGGAACCGACAAGAAGCGGGTAGACCAAACATTCATAGTGATCACAAATCGTTAAAGTGTGTTACATTTTGCCTATAGAAACGTTGTGTGTGTTGAGCTATATTCAGAATTTCTGACAAAACATGCAATCACAAACCGGTAAGGAGTCAAGATGGCAAAGATTACATTCTTGGGGGCAGGATCTACGGTATTCGCGAAGAACGTGTTTGGGGATGTCATGTCCCGCAAACCCCTCGTGGATGCACAGATTGCGCTGTATGACATCGATGCCAAACGACTGGCTGAATCGAAGACGATGCTAGACATCCTCAACACCAACATCAATAAAGGTCGTGCGACCATCACTGCCCATCTGGGTGTACGCAGCCGTCGCGCCGCATTGCGCGCCGCTAACTATGTGGTAAATGCCATTCAAGTAGGGGGCTACGATCCTTGCACAATCACGGACTTCGAGGTCCCCAAGAAGTATGGTCTGCGTCAGACGATTGCTGATACGTTGGGCATTGGCGGCATCTTTCGTGGATTGCGTACGCTAAAGGTTATGCTGAAGATAGCGGAAGACATGGAGGCTGTGTGCCCCAATGCCTGGTTGCTCAACTACACCAATCCGATGTCGATCATAACGGGCGGCATGCTCCTTGGCACCAACGTCAAGACGGTTGGCTTGTGTCACTCCGTTCAGACTTGCACGAGTGGCCTCCTGAATGGTCTTGGCCTCGGGAAGAAGTACCCAGAGACCCAGTGGTCTATCGCCGGTATCAACCATATGGGGTGGTTGCTTGAGATTGCCGATGCGGCAACTGGTAAGGATCTCTATCCGGAGATCAAGCGGCTTGCAGCAGCCAAGAACCGAAAGGCCCGGAAAAATGGAGCCGAAAAGCACGGCGACATGGTTCGTTATGAGTTGATGCGCCACTTTGGTTACTACCTCACAGAATCCTCGGAGCATTCGGCAGAGTACTCTCCTTACTGGATCAAGTCCGACAACCCGGAGCTGATCGAAGAGTTCAACATTCCGCCGGATGAGTATCCTCGGCGCTGCATAAATCAGATCGAGAATTGGGAGAAACAGGCTAAAGATATTGTCGGCAACAAGAAGCTCAAACACAAGCGGACCCATGAATACGGATCAGGTATCATTGAAGCGATGGAAACGGATGTTCCGTTCCGCATTGGCGGCAATGTCCTGAACAATGGACTGATCTCCAATCTGCCCGACAAGGCCGTTGTTGAAGTGCCCTGCCTAGTGGACCGTAACGGGGTTCAGGGATGCTACATTGGCGAGCTTCCCGAGCAGCTCGCCGGATTGAATCGCTCGCACATCAATGTCCATCTGCTCACCATCGATGCTGCGCTCACCGGGAACAAAGATTCTGTCTATCAGGCCGCATACCTTGATCCCCATACCGGATCTGAGCTTACGCTTGATGAGATTCGCAGTCTTTGTGACGACATGTTCAAAGCACACGAAGGTTGGCTCTAGTCGGACACAACGTGAGAAGTCTAGCAGACTGTATGGGTTATCCATACGCGTTTTCATCAGTTTGGACGGAGTGCCTTTCCCCGGGTGTGTTTTGATCAAATCCCGACAGGCAACATTCAACAGGATCAAGTTATGCAATTCACGATCAGCGACAAATCGTTCACGCTGAATGGAGAACCTCTTCAGCTTATTTCGGGTGCCATGCACTATTTCCGTACACACCCGGATCAATGGCGTGACCGGTTGCGTAAGATGAGGGCGTGTGGCCTGAACAGTGTAGAGACCTACGTCGCGTGGAATTTGCATGAGCCGGAGCCGGGGGAGTTCTGCTTCGAGGGATTCTGTGATATAGAGCGTTTCATCAGAATCGCGGCAGAAGAGGGGTTGCTGGTTATCGTTCGTCCAGGACCCTTTATCTGTGCTGAGTGGGAGGGCGGTGGGTTCCCCTGGTGGCTGCATAATGTGCCTGACCTGCGCCTGCGGTGCTACAATAAGCCCTACCTGGATTGCGTGGACCGTTTCTTTGGAGAGCTGTTGGGGCGCCTTCGTCCTCTGCAATGCACGCAGGGAGGCCCCATCATTGCCATGCAGATCGAAAACGAATATGGCAGCTTTGGGAATGACAAGCGGTATCTCCAGCACTTGCAGGATAGCATGCAATCACTTGGGGCCGATGTGCTGCTGTTCACGTCCGATGGTCCCGAGGATTTCATGCTGCAGGGCGGCACATTGTCGGGGGTATTCAAGACCGCCAACTTCGGGTCGAATCCTGATGGGGCATTTGCCAAGCTGCGCGAATATGAAACCGAAGGCCCTATGATGTGTATGGAGTATTGGAATGGCTGGTTTGATCATTGGGGAGAAGGTCATCACACCCGTTCTGCGGAAAACGCTGCTGCTGTGCTGGACGAGATGTTGTCTGCGGGTGCGTCGGTCAATTTCTACATGTTTCACGGAGGGACCAACTTCGGCTTCATGAACGGTGCAAATTTAAGTGATACCGTTCAGCCTACGATCACAAGCTATGACTTTGATTCCCCGCTATCCGAGGCTGGGGATTTGACGCCTAAGTTCGAGGCGTATCGCGAGGTGATCAGCAAGTACATTGCAGCCGACGAAACGGTCGAGGTCTACAACAGTGCCAAGCGTGCCTACGGTTCGGTTGTCATGACTGATATCGCCACGCTCGAAGCGGCGCTTGATCCTGCCACGTGGATTGAGAGTGCACATACCCTCGGCATGGAGGAGGTTGGCCAAGGCTACGGTTTCATCCTATACCGCACGACGGTTCAGGGCGATTGGCTGGAGACAGCGTTGCGCATTCGCGGCCTGCATGACAGGGCCGTAATTATGGTCAACGGTGAGGCGCAGGGTGTACTGGAACGTAAGGAGTCAGAGGCAGGGGTGCCGGTGACCCTCAAGGCGGGGGATCAGCTTGATGTCCTGGTTGAGAATCTGGGACGGGTGAACTTTGGCGCGGAGGTGTTCGATCGCAAAGGCATCGTCGAGCACGTCCGGTTTGGGCAGCAACTGCAGTTCGGATGGAGGATCCATACGCTTCCCTTACAGTCCGTCGACAGCCTACTGTTTGTCCCGTTTGAGCGGGTCGTTAACGCACCTACATTCTACCGTGCCCCCTTCGAGGTGGATGAGGTCGCCGACACGTTTCTCTCGCTTGAGGGCTGGACTAAGGGGGTGGCCTTCATTAATGGATTCAATCTCGGTCGCTACTGGGAGACAGGTCCACAGAAGACGCTCTACGTTCC
>CAZISU010000767.1:0-3924 GCA_964541935.1 uncultured Planctomycetaceae bacterium
GTCGGCCCATTCACGTCGTCCGTTGGGGGCCGTATCATAGCGATGCATTTCCTCGGGCTTGAGCGCGATGGCGACTTTACCGCCGGTTTGGGCCAGGTAGTCGCGGAAAGTTTGCAGGTCGGCTTGCGATGCGTCGCTGCACCAGTTGCGGTCCATTTGCACACCGTCGTTCTCGAATCGCAGAGCGCCCAGGCTTTCCAAGGAGATCTCTTGAAAAGCCTGGCAATTCGACCATGTGGTGTTTTCCACGTCGGTAGGCAGCAGCAGAACAGCCTTCTGAGCAAAGGCCGTTTGGTTGCGGGAGTAGTCGGGCGCGAACAGTTCGAGTCGTACGCCCTGGATGTTTCCCTTGAGGTTGGTGAGGTCGAATTCTAAGAGCCCGTAACGCTGGCCATAGCCCGCGCCGGCATGTTGGCCCCAGACGGAGATAAAATCGTCTTCGTTTGTTTCGTCCGGGACGACCTCTCGAATCCAGACATCGGCCGAGGCTTCGATGGTTTGCTTGATGGGGTTTTCGACGATGGGGCGTACGGTTGAGACCGCGTCGAGATCGAGGAGGGAATCGAGGAGGACGCCCACGCCGTTTGTGGTTTCGTAGTATGGTTTGGCCGGGTGGCCGCGAAAGATATCGTTCGTGTAGAGCTTGTCAACGGCGTCTTGGGCAACCAGTTCGGCCGTTTGGCGATAGGCGTTATTGCCGGTGGCGTTGTACATTTGGGTGTAAAAGGAAATGACGCGGCCGTAGTCCTCGGCGTATGAGCCGCCGGTTTCGGCCACATCGGGCAAGGCCGCGGCGATGACGTCGCCGAAACGCTCGCCGAGTTGCACGGGCAGTGCGTTGTCGAGTACGATGGCCCAGCGTGTAGCGGCGGTCAGCAGATCGGCGTCGCCGGTGAGGGCGTATCCGCGAATGTAGCTCTGGGCCGCGTTGAGCGGGAATTCGTAGGAGTAGATGGTGGTCTTCCACGGGTCGACATGCCCGTACGGGGCCCAGGCGTCGTATCCGTCGCCTTGCAGCTGGGCGGGCACGGGCGTTCCGTCCAATTGGAGCATGGCCCAATAGGATTGTGCCTGTTCGTCCCAGGCGTATTGGTCGTAGGCCTTCAGGTAGGTGACCGCCCGGTCGCGAAAAGTTGTCTCGCCGGTGAGTTCATAGGCTTCGAAAAGCTGGTCGGCATACGGTCCGGTGACGGTGGTGAAGCAGTGAGTGGAATCGTAGCGAGGCGAGGTCGAGGGCGCGTCGGGGATGAGGTTCGTGGTGGTGTTGCGATGGCTCCAATGCCACTCGGTGAGCGTCAGTGCCCGATCCAAATAGACTTGGTCTTGCGTTTCATTGTAGATGGACGCCATGGCCTTGATGAACGATCCGCCTGAGAAAGTGAAATCGCATCCTACCCGGTTGTCGTCGTGGCGGTTGAACTGGCCCGTGTTGGGGTCGACCAAATGGCGGGCCCAGATGCCATCGACGATGGCTTTTGTTTGTTGCGGACGGCGGTCGTAGAGGCGGTCCCACTGGGCGTCATAGACGAGTGTTTCGTGCAACCCGTCGCCATCGTGCCGGTCTTCGAAAACGTTGTAGAAAGTATGAGTGCCCCAGGCTGGCATGTTCGTTGTAGGCCGGATGGCATGATCGAAAAAAGCATCGATGGCCCGGTCTGCGCCGGCGGCGTAGGTCGCGTTGGCGGTCATGTCCGACAAGCGGTACATGGCCTTGATGGTGGGTTGGTCGTACCAGAAGTTGGCGCCCGCCATGGCGCGGCGGTGCGCGCGACCGACCTCGTAGTACGCCTCGGTGTCGAGCCACTCGGGGTTTTGGGGACAGGTGTGTGTTTCGACGTCCAAGATGCTCACAAACATGTCGGACTTGACTTCGCCGTATTGATCCGTCCCTTTTGTTATCAGGGTTTCGGCACAGTTGGCAACCAGATCCCGCCAGCGGGTAACGGTTAGCGGGTAGGCCGAAGAGACGCTTAAGAGGACGGCTACGGCGATGCCCAGGCGAATCGTGTTTCTTTTGCAAAGGGGCAATTTGTGCATGATTTTTACTACTATGTCGGGCCAGACACCAGTTGCAAGCCCGGTCCCGAGAGACGTGCCAGTTGGATAATTTCGCGCCCTACATGGCCGTAACCGCCCATCCAGTGGTGGCCGATGCCGTGCTCGTGGACCCACTCGAGGATTACGTCGATTGTCGCATCGAATTGCACCCGTAAGGGATTGCCGGGAAAAACCATCTCGGTTGAGATTGCCGTACCTTCGAGCAGAGCGATTTGGTAGCCGTCGCCGTGCGGGACGAGGTTGAGTAATGTGACCGGCCCGGGCTTGGCGCTAAACAGTGCGCATGCTCCGTTGTTCATCAGGCGTACGTTGGCCAGCTCGATTGAATCGGGGTGTTCGGCAAGACTGAATGATCCGTTTCCGCAGTGGGAAAAGACGACTGTGCCGTCTTCCAGCGGTTCGAGCCAGTCGGTGTTGTGCGTGGGCTGAGCGGTTAAAAGCATGAGGATGAGTTGTGCGACGGCCGCGTTGATATCGCCTTCGCAGGCCAAGGGGATGCCGCGATCGGCCAGGACCGAGGCCGCCAGGCAAACACGGCCCATCAAGTGTGGATAACACCCGACCGCTGCGGCGTCGAGTTCGTGTTGGGCGATTTGTTCTTCGAAGGCACAAAGCACTTGCATGCTATCGATGCCTTCTTCGCCAGAGACGGAACAATTGCCGGCCTTGCCGACGAGCGATTCCCAGCGACGCGAAGCAGTTTCCGTTTCAACGGAGGCTGCTCGCTGCATGAGATCAGTCATGTCAAGTTGGACAACACGCGGCCCGAGCGTTTTCTTGAGGGCCAATTCGTTTACGGCCGCGTCGGTCATGCCGCTGACGTGATGTCCAGCCATGCCGATGCGAGCGCGTCGCAATCGATGATAAAGTGCGGCGACCTTGGCAAATCTGTCGATAGAACCGGACAGTTTTTCGTCACTCGCGTGTCCGAACACGGTTTGGTAATAAATTCCCAATTCCTTCAGTGCAAAACTCAACTGCTGCATTCCGCAAAGCGCGCCGGTCTGCATGCCGGGTAGCGACCATAAAAGCAATGGCACGCCGCACTCTTCCAGCAAATCCAAGGCCAGATAGTCTTCGAACCAGGAGGCCGAAACCATCACGATGGCGTGAACGTGTGCCTCGGCAAAGCGGCGGCCCACCGATACGGCCGCGGCTGGGTTATCGACCACGCCGGCATTGAGTGTCTTGCAGCCGGCGCTTTCTAAACGCCGCACGACGTCCATGACCGCTTGATCCGCACGATCGGCGCCGACCTCCATCGGACTGCGGAAAGCGACGACTCCCAAATCCGGCATTAGTGATTTATTTTCGAATTGCACAATAGCTTCCTAACGGAACTCTTTCCATGCATCAATCATCGCCTGTAGTCCACTGAGCGGCGTATCGGGGAAGATGGCGTCCATGGGGTGGAGGATGAAGCGTTTGGTGGGCGCCAGATGCGTCATGGCGTCGTGGACGTGATCGCGAATGACTTCGGGATCTTCCTGTAGAGTTTGTGAATTGATGCCGCCTACCATGGTGATTTTGTCGCCGAACATCTGGGCCGCTTTTTGCGGCGACATGCCGTCCAGGAGCGGATCGACGAAGAACAAGAGGTCGACACCCGCATCGATCAGACGTTGCCCCATGCGTTCGACGCCGGTGGTCATTACGTAGCCGAATTTTTTTCCGTGTTGATGAGCTACGTCGGCCGCAGCTTTAATGTGCGGGAAGACGAAGCGGTCGAACAACGCGGGCGACCAGAAATCGGTCGACGAATACCAGCCGCGCTGGCAGACCATGTCTACGCCGTCGTTCTGGGCGGCGATTTCGGTTCGGGCCAGGTCGGTATCGGCTATGGACTGCATCAGGTCTGCAAACGCG
>CAZISU010000768.1:0-3921 GCA_964541935.1 uncultured Planctomycetaceae bacterium
TCTGCAGCATAAAGAGTGTTGTGCCCGGCAGCGAGCTGAAAAAAGGCACCATCGTACGAGCCGTGATCGTGCGGGTCAAATACCCCACGCGTCGCGAAGACGGAAGTTATGTCCGTTTCGACACAAATGCCGCAGTGGTAATAGACGCGGACAAGAATCCCCGCGGAACTCGTATTTTCGGGGCCGTTGCCCGCGAGTTACGAGAACAAAATTTCATGAAAATCGTCAGCCTCGCCAGCGAGGTAGTGTGATGCATATCAAGGTAAACGATACAGTAAAAGTGATCACCGGTGCCGACAACGGCACGCAAGGTAAGGTCATGCAAGTAGACCACGAAGCCGGGAAGCTTATTGTCGAGGGTGTTGCACGTGTTTATAAACACGTCCGCCGTAGCCAAAAGAATCCGCAGGGTGGCCGCTTGTCGAAAGAGATGCCCATCCAGTTGTCAAACGTACTTCTGGTTTGTGATGCCTGTGCTCAGGCCGCCCGGACCGGGGCTCGATACTTGGACGATGGTAGCAAAGAACGCTTCTGTAAGAAGTGCGGTGCCGGAACCGGCCAGATTGCTCCGCCCAAGGCACGCTACGCTAAGAAATAACGACTATACGTTACGCAAGATAAAAACGTCGGACGAACATGAATCCTCGATTACAGGAAAAATACGGCAGCGAGATCCGAGATGCTCTCGCCGAATCCCTGGGACGAAAGAACATTCTTTCGCTTCCGCGGATTGAGAAGATCGTCGTCAATATGGGCGTCGGCGCCGCCACACAAGAGAAAAAATGCATGGAAGAGGCCGTCGACATCATGCGAGTTATCTCCGGCCAAAAGCCGTTGGTAACAATCGCACGCAAGTCGGTGGCCGGATTCCGGCTGCGAGAAGGCCAAAAGATCGGTTGCAAAGTAACCCTTCGCGGAAGAAGGATGTATGAATTCCTCGACCGTCTGGTATCTATCGTGCTGCCGCGAGTCCGCGACTTTCGCGGTCTCAACGACAAGGCCTTCGATGGCCACGGAAATTATAGCCTGGGACTGACCGAACAGTTGGTTTTCCCGGAACTCAATCCCGACAAGTACACGCGTACTCAGGGAATGAATATTACGATCGTAACCTCGACCGACAGCAATGACGAGGCGCGCGAGATGCTTCGGCTTTTCGGAATGCCTTTCCGTACTGCTGATGACGCCGCCAATAACTAAAGGAATCAGATTGCATGGCTAGCAAAGCGAAAATTGCGAAAGCGCTTCGCACGCCCAAATATTCCTCCCGTTCGGAACGGCGATGCAAGCTCTGTGGGCGACCACGGGCCGTGTATCGTAAGTTCGGCATCTGCCGAATCTGTTTCCGTAACCTGGCGGACCAAGGTGTGATCCCGGGCGTTAAAAAAGCCAGTTGGTAAACCACCAATTGGCCCATACGCCGTAAACATAACAAGACATAATGCTAGCACGCGACACGGCCCAAAGCCGTCATGTGCTTGTAAGAGTAGTGCCTGAAACGTTCAGAGGCTCGAGACCGAGAACCAAACATTATGATGACCGACCCCATCGCCGACATGTTGACCCGTATCCGCAATGCGGTGCGCGTCGAAAAACCCAGCGTTGAGATGCCGCTCTCCAAGGTAAAACGAGGATTGGCGGAAGTACTCAAGCGAGAGGGTTACATTTGGGATTGGGAAGAAATCTCCGACCAGCCGTCATGTCATCTGCGGATACATCTGAAATACGGCCCCAATGGCGAGAGAGTAATCCAAAAAGTCCGCCGTGTAAGCAAGCCCGGTTGCCGTGTTTATCGTGGTTCGACCAAACTCAAGCCGGTGCTTGGTGGTTTGGGAATCAGTATTATCAGCACAAGTCGCGGAGTTATCAGCGACCGCGAGGCACGCCAGCGAAACCTCGGTGGCGAAGTTCTCTGCGAAATCTGGTAACAGATCAGCCACAAACAATCGTAAAATACTAGTTTAAGAGATAGCTCCCGCGAGAGGGTTCAAAAGATGTCACGGATCGGAGATAAACCGATAGACATACCCACCGGCGTCAAAGTCGGCGTCGCTGACAATACGGTCACCGTCGAAGGCCCGTTGGGTAAGTTGGATTGGACATATCGTTCAGAAATTACAGTCAAAGTAGACGAAGATGCCAAAAAGATTATCTGCTGCAGAGTAGATGACGAGCGTCAGAGCAAAGCTTTGCACGGACTTTCCAGGTCGTTGATCCAAAATATGGTCGTAGGCGTGACTGCCGGATACGAGCGACGACTGGAATTGGTCGGTGTTGGTTACATTGCGGCCATTCAAAACAACGAACTGCAATTACGTGTTGGTTTTGCCAACGAGCTCGCAAAGCCGATCCCGGCTGGGCTCGACGTGGCTTGCCCCGATCAACAGCATATCGTTGTTAAGGGAATAGACAAACAGCTTGTCGGACAGTTCGCCGCCGAGACAAGAGCACTGCGAAAGCCCGAGCCATACAAAGGCAAGGGAATTCGTTACTTCGGCGAAGCGGTTAAGCGTAAGCAAGGTAAGGCGATGGTTAAGTAAGCCGCCCGAGCTTAACTGCCAAGCGATTTAAGAGCCAAACGATTCAAGAGCCTCAACAATTCAAGAGAATTGTACAGTGAAACATCAAAAAGCAGTCGGAAACCAACGAAAGCGCCGCGGATTTAGCGTGCGAAATCGCGTTAAGCGTGATTCCACGCGGCCGCGTTTGAGCGTTTTTCGTAGCCATAAGCACGTTTACGCCCAAATAATCGACGACGAAGCCGGGCGTACGCTGGCATCGGCCAGCAGCAATGAGCCGGCGATTCGCGAAAAGGTTAGCTACGGTGGTAATATTAGTGCCGCAGCAGCTATCGGCGAAGCGATTGCCCAGAGAGCATTGGAAGCCGGCGTTAAACAGGCCGCTTTCGATCGCCGCGAGTATAAGTACCACGGTCGAGTGGCCGCATTGGCCGACGCCGCCCGTGACGCGGGATTGGACCTTGGAGCAAAGGCCGAGAAACCGGTTGTCGAGGAAAAGAAGCCCAAGGGTAAGGGCAAGGGTAAGGGCAAAGATAAAAAGTCCGGTGGCCAGAAGAAAAAGAAATAATAGCCATAGGGCGGGTTATAACCCGTCATTAGTATGGCAGCGGTTCTGATTACAGGGTTACAACCCGGTCTACAGAAAAACATTAGCAATATTCGCGGCGAAAGCCGAATAACGAGTCAATCAACCCAGAAAACAATTCACCACGTCCCATGGCTGAAGAATCAAAACGAGGGGAACTAATCGACAAGGTCGTCAAGATCCGGCGCTGTGCAGCCGTGGTCAAGGGCGGTCGACGATTTAGCTTTACGGCCTTGGTGGTCGTTGGCGACGGTCAGGGTAAGGTCGGTTGGGGATATGGCAAGGCAAACGAAGTTCCGCCCGCGGTCGAAAAGGCCGTTAAGGACGGGTCTCGTAGCTTGGTCGATATTCCCATGCAAGATTCGACTATCCCACATTCCGTAAAGGGACGTTTTGGGGCTGCTAAAGTCATCCTCGTCCCGGCCAGTCCCGGTACCGGCGTGATCGCCGGTGCCCCCGTCCGCGCAGTCTGCGCAGCCTGCGGCATTAACGACATACTTACCAAAAGCTACGGCTCCAATAACCCAACAAACGTTGTTAAGGCCACTATTGAAGCGTTGCTGAGTCTCCGCTCACAAAGTGAAGTCGAGCGGCTTCGAGGAGTTTCCCTGTCATGAACCTCGACGATGTAAATCGCGGTATAACGAAAAATAAGAAACGCAAGCGTATCGGCCGCGGTGCCGGTTCGGGCCATGGGAAAACCTGTGGTCGCGGACACAAGGGCCAACGCTCGCGAGCCGGTTATTCGGTGCATCCTACCTTTGAAGGTGGGCAGATGCCGTTGGTGCGTCGCATTCCCCAGCGCGGTTTCAATAA
>CAZISU010000769.1:0-3920 GCA_964541935.1 uncultured Planctomycetaceae bacterium
ACCAATACGAGAATTCGAACGACAATACGTGGGAACACGTGGCTGTTGAAATCAATCTTGACGCGGAAGACGGCGCCGATGTGGTCTGGGTATTTCGCAACGGTAATTTGACCGGTATTCCGACAACGGCACAAACCACGGATACCACTTCATTCTTGGACGACATTTTTTACATCGGTGCCCGCGGCGGAAGTTCCGTTCACTTTCAAGGCATGATCGATGAGCTGACCATCCAGGGTTTTCCGGACGCGGCAGCGAGGATTCCCGGCGACGCCAACGAAGATGGAGTTGTCAACGATGCCGACGCCGCCGAACTGGCCGCCAACTGGCTGCTCAGTGGCAGCGCCACCTGGGGCCAGGGCGACTTCAACGACGACGGGGTGGTTGACGAGATCGACGCTACGCTTATGGCCGCCAACTGGCAGACTTCTTCCTCGGCCGCAGTCCCGGAACCGGGCAGCGTTGCCATACTTCTGGCGGCCGTGTTCTCGATGACAATCATGCGAAGGAGGAGAAAATAGCAGTAGGTGACGTGTGAATTAAAGGGTAGCCCGATATAAAGAGACTCCGCGACCGACGCGGTTTTCAACCAGGCAGAACTACGAAGAGACGGCACAAAGAAGAACACTGGCAAAACATTTTAACTTTTTATTACCTGTTTCAACTAGATGAAGGACAACGACAATGGCACAACGAAATGACAACTTGATTTTGATCGCCGCGGTGATTTTCACGGCAGTATTTGCAATCGCTTTGGCCCCCACGGCCCAGGCCGCAACCATCGCACAATGGAGCTTCGAGGCCAACGACTTCCTGGCCGATTCGTCGGGCAATGGAAACACGCTGGCCAACAACGGCGCGACTGCGGTCGAAGATCCGCACGCCGGAGCCCCTGGCACCGGCGTGGCCAGTTTCGACGGCGTCAACGATTGGATGCGCACCGCCGCGAACCTCGACCTCAGCCCCTATAGCCAGATTCGCGTAAGCTGGTGGCAAAAGGTGGCCGCTGCCTCGGCCGGCATCGTCTGGGAACACTCGCCATCTTTTGTCGGCGAACCAGGCGCTATTATTGCAGATGTCAACGATGGAGGTAACGCCAGCCGCGGCAAGATCGGGGTGTGGGGCGCCAACCCCGCCGTGAGCGGCGCCAATATTAATCTCGATCAATATGTGAACGCCTACAACAGTACGTGGGAGCACGTGGCCGTGGAAATAGATCTGGACGCGACCAACGGCGCTGATGTCGTCAAGTTGTTCCTTAACGGTAGCCCCACCGGTATCCCGACAACGGCACAAACCGCGAATCTGACTTCGTTTCTGGACGATGTTTTGTACCTCGGCACCCGTGGCGGTACCGGAACATACCTCACCGGCTCAATCGACGAGTTGGTAATCCAATCCATACCCGAGCCGGGCACAATCGCCCTGCTGTTTGCCGCCGCAATGCCGTTACTGTTACTGCGCCGCCGCAACGGCTGATTTTGGAGATTTAAGCAACCCTGTGAAAATGGGCGCCGCTGGCTGCTTGCCAGCCAGCGGCCCTCGCTTTAGAGCTAGTGCAAAAATTGTCCGGCTGTGATAAACTTTCCGCATCTCAATCACATTGGTTGTTATCCGAGGATATATAAGTAAATGTCGACCGAAAGCCAAAACCAGCAAAAGTCTTCCTACGATGCGCCCGCCTTGCGCAAAGGCATCCGCCTGCTCGAACTGCTCTGCGAGTCCGCTCACTCGCTATCGGTGGCTGAGATCAGCCGCCGTTTGGATCTCAATAAACACATGGTCTTACGGCTCTTGGGCACGCTCTCGGACGAAGGTTGGGTTGTAGCCGAGGAAGGCCCCGCCTATCGCACCAGCCTGGTGCCGCTGTCGCATTTCAGCAAACCGGTCGCCCGCATGGACGTATCCATGGCCGCCGAAGGGCCGCTGGAAGAACTCTTGGACTTGACGGGCGAAACTACGTATCTGAGTGTTTGCGACAAGAATCGCTCGGTGGGAATCGTGGTTCGACAAGGCCGTCGCGACGTGCAGGTTATCGGCCGAGCCGGCAGCCGCCTGTTCATGCACAGTTGTGCCCCAGGCAAGGTGCTCTTGGCCCACGCCGAACTGGAACTGTTCGAACAATTAGCCGAAGAAGGTTTTCCCAGCCAAGCGGAAAACACCTTCTGCGATCCGATCGAGCTACGAGAAGAATTAGACGAAATCGTTCGCCTGGGATACGGCGTCGACAACGAAGAGTATCTGCGCGGGATGCTTTGCCTGGCGGCGCCGGTCTTCGACTATACCGGCCGGGTGGTGGCTTCGATCGGTATCACGACACTGACCCTCTTCCACACTTTCGAGACCATGCTAGACGAATATGTGGGACCGGTCACCGAAGCCGGTCGCAAGGTTTCCGTGGCCATGGGATACTTGGGAGCCAACGGTACAAATGGCACGTCTAGCTTGTCGCCCGACACCGCCATTGTCGAAGACGAAGAAGTTATTTCGGAATAAGAGATTTTAATATGTTCACTGTTGCTCGAAGATTACCAACGCTGATGTTTTTCGCCGTTGCGGTTTACACGGTTGCGGTTTACACGGGTGCGGTTTACTCAGTTTGTTTTCAAACGTCTTGGGCCGCCGAGGCACAGCCAAAACCGAAGACGCAACACACCGTCGTGCTCTTCGACGGCAAAGCGATCTTGCCCATGCACGGCTCGACCAGTGGGCTTTGGGTGTATGCCCAAAAGTCCGCACCCCAGTTGGCCCTGATGGGGCATCCCCAACAAACGCCGAATCGCATCGTTGTCGCACTCGAACGAGGCCAACGGGCCACTCTCCAGGTCCCATTGCCATCGAGCCCGGGCAAAACGCGGTTTTCGCTTCTTCTGAAAAAGCTCAACGGCAGCCCAGCCACACTTTCATTGAGCACTACGCCTGATTCTAAAACGTCGGCCGATGTCGATGACAAAAAGACGCTCGCTCTGGAGTTTGATTCCAAGGCCAAAAAACCGCCCGTTTTAAGCATCGACATCTCGGCATCGCATGGTGCAACGTCCGTTTCGCTGGGCCACTTCGAATTGAAACAAGGCGACCGCCCAGTAGCGTTTCGCATAGCACCCCAGCGGCGGATCTTCCCGGAAAAAGGCCCCGTGGCCTGCTCGCCCGCCATACGGCCCGCCATCGAACAAGCCATGATCGAATGGGACTGGCGTCTGCAAGACGGCATCGACACGCCACAAGAATCGCGATCTTACGCCCAGGCCGTTGCTAAAATTCTGGCCCGCGGCGATCTATTGCTGGGGGATTTACGCGAAAGCGGAACCGATCTCGAGCAGAAACCGGCCGCCTGGTCGCAACTCCACCAGCGTGAAAAGGCGCTGCAGGCCGACAAGAGTGCGACCGACGCAGCTTGGCAATCTCTTTGGCTGGACGCGCACCGCCTGCGACGCCGGATCGTGCTGTGCAACGCGTTGTTCGACACGGGGCCCTTGCTGTTCGCCAAACGCGTGCCCTCGGCCATGTCGCATCAGCTTACGCAATGCTACGGCTACGCGGCCCAGCCCGGCGGCGGACTGTTCGTGTTGGAAGAGCCGGGACGCTCGATGCGCGTGCGGCAACTGTCCGGCTCCATGCCCTCGGGTAGCTACCTTCGTCCCGACGTCTCTTACGACGCCTCGACTATATATTTCGCCTTTTGCTCTTGCGATACACCGCCGACGAAGTGGCGAGACCCTGAGTTCATGAAGCGCCGCTACCATCTTTATGCGATGGATGCCGACGGTCGAAACGTTCGCCAATTGACCGACGGCCCGTACGACGACCTTACGCCCATACAACTTCCCAGCGGAAAAGTCCTGTTCACCTCGACCCGTCGCGGCGGTTATCACCGTTGCGGCAGCGGGCCTTGTTACATTTACGCACTGGCCTTGGCCGAA
>CAZISU010000770.1:0-3919 GCA_964541935.1 uncultured Planctomycetaceae bacterium
AACCAATCCGTGCAGCATGGAAAGAGCATCTGGCGGGAAGCCGCGACTGGACGCATAGGCTTTGGATCATTCTGATGTTTCAGGCTTGGCGCGCACGGTGGCCATGAAGGATCGCCTTCTTGTTCAGTCAAGGTATTCACGTTTGGGTGCGTCCACTATACTTCGTAACATGCAATATCAACCGTGGCTTGAGGATGCTGGCTTTAATGTCGAATACGCAGCCCTTTTCGACGACGACTATCTTCAAAAGCTATATTCTAGACAAAAATCCAAGAATGATTTGTTAAGATACTACCGTAAGCGGATTTCTAAGTTGCAACAGCGACCCAACCCAAAACTAGCATGGATTGAATATGAAACGCTGCCCTGGCTTCCGTGGACAATGGAAAAGGCCCTTCTTCCTACATCCTTTCCATTTGCGAGTGATTATGATGACGCAGTATTTCACCGCTATGATAGAAACAAGTTCGCTTCGGTTCGTTAACTACTCGGAAGAAAAATTTACCAAGTGATGCAACATTCCGAGCTGGTTACAGTGGGCAACGGATATCTCTAAGGTGAAAACTTGTGATTATCAGCAGCCAAGCTCTAAAAGATTTAAGACTGGGAACTAATCTTATGGCAAAAATTCTCTATATTAGTTATGATGGGATGGTATCACATATCGGTCAAGCGCAGGTTTTACCTTATCTGCGAGGGCTTGTCTTGAGGGGACATCGTTTTTCTCTCATCAGTTTCGAGCGAAACTTAAAGTTGCCCGAAATAAGTGCATTGAAGCAAGAGCTGCATACGATCGGGATCGATTGGCACCCGCGTCAGTTCAGAGTTCGCCCGCCGCTTATTTCAAAACTGATAGATCAGGCAGTACTGCAATACGCTGTTGGTTTGCTCATGGCGAAGAATCACTACGATATTGTTCATTCCCGCAGCTACGTAGCAGCTTCTGCAGGACTGCGCGCTGCCAGACGGCATAGCGTACCACACCTATTCGACATGCGCGGATTTTGGGTAGACCAGCGTCTCGAAGGAAGCCGCTGGCCGCAAAAGAAGCCTTTCTTTAGATGGCTCTACAATAAATGGAAGCGCAAGGAACGTGAACTCATATCTGGCTCGAACTCAGTTATAGTACTGACTGAAGCAGCGAGGAGGATACTTGTCGATTGGGAGGGAGGAAAAACCAAGCCAATAGCCGTCATCCCCTGTGCTTATCTACACCAGCCTCATAACGAGCCAGACTGCGAGCGGCGGGCCAATGCCCGGGCCAAGCTGGGCGTTAGGCATGACGAATCTGTTTTAGTTTACCTTGGCTCACTTGGCAGCGTATATATGCTTCAAGAAATGCTTACATTTTACGCCCAATTCCAGGCACGGTTCGGCCGCACAAGGTTTTTCTTTTTAGGCTCCACTGATAGAGAATTCGTTCTCGCTACTGCGGCCCGCATCGGTCTTAAGTTTTCTGAAGATGAACTAATTTTCTTGCGCTGTGCCCCCAATGAAGTGCACCTATGGTTAAATGCTGGAGACGCTGCCGTTTGCTTCATCACACCCACTTTTTCAAGTCTAGGTGTTTCTCCGACCAAGCTAGCCGAGTACTTGGCTATAGGTTTGCCCACCGTTGTAAACTCTCAAGTGGGGGATGTGGCTAGTATTATTGCGGATATGCCGGGCAGTGGTGTTGTTATTGATGACTTCGAGCCCGGTACCCTTAATAAAGCGATGGAACAATTGGCAGCCCTCGTTCCGGCAGATCGCACGGCGATCAGAGGTGCCTCGCAAGCGATCCATGATCTACCACAGGCAATTGATGCGTTTGACCGAGTATACATTCAGCTAACAGAAAGAGATACAGATGACTGACCCCCTCGAATTAGTCAAAGGCCCCATCACAACACTTGCCATATTCGATGTCTGCGACACCCTTTATGCTGAGAATACGACCTTCGGGTTTATCCGTTATTTGATGCGTGGGCGAAAGATCTTTTCAATTCTAGACGCGACGGTAGCCTCTCGTTGGTCACCGATTTTCGTAGCATTCGCGATTCTAAGGAAAATGGCTGGGAAAGACTATGTCCGCGATATTTATCTAAGCTATCTGGGCGGGATGAAACGCTCGGAACTCGACTTAGCGGCAGAGACATATGTCGAGTACGTTCTAGAACCCTTGGCTATAAACTTCACCCATGCAAAACTCAAACAAGCATTAAGCGAAGGTCAAACCGTCTATCTCGCCTCCTCGAGCATTGATTGCGTAGTAAATGCAATCGCGCGGCGAACAGGAGCACAGTTTTTCTCAAGCAACCTAGAATATGCGGGCGAGATATGTCGAGGCAAACTAGAGTCCGATCTGACAGGCAAAAAAATGAACGTGATAGCTGACTTGCCCGGCCTAAAATTGGGATTTACGCGTATTCGCGTGTTCACGGATAATTTTACCGATATTGAGTTAGTCAATAGTGCTGACGAAGCGACGATTATTCTTCCAGGTGGCAGAGGTCGCGAAAAATGGGCTGGAAGTGATGTGGATTTCGTTAATGTCTGATATACGAGAGAATCTTGTGATCGTGCCATTTGTATACGCAGCAAAAACACGGCTGCATGGCGGACGCGATTATCTTTATCTTATTGCTTCACAATGGGGTCTTGGGACTATTGTTCTTTTTTACTTACACCCGGACAATCCATTTATCGTACTGGTTAATTACCTAATCGGCTATTTTGTATTTATTTCAATCTATGAGCTTGGTTATTTGGCAAATGATGTATGGGACGCAAAGCGGGGTGATGGTGGGCGTGCAAGGTTTACGGGTGATTTAAACATCGCATTTATCGCTTCTTTTGTCTTGATTCGGATTGGGATATGGATAGGCTTGACCGCCATCTTTCTCAAAGCTGATTTACAATTATGGCTGATTGCAAATTCTGCACTTATCTTTGTTTTTGCTGCTCATAACATATTTAAAAACCCCGAAATTCGATATGCAACCTTTGTGCAATTGACACTTCTTCGGTTTGCGCTGCCGATTGTCTTCTCACTATCGACACCAGAAATTGAGCCAATAGTTATTGTGACGATACTGCACTATTTTTACTTCAGAGGACTGGCGTATTTGGAATCTAAAGAACTCCTCACAATGCCAAACCGAAAAAATCCAAGCTTTGGATTTCATCACACAGTGATAATCTTACCGGTTGTTTTGTGCATCTATGCATTCACTGACTCACCTTTATACCTTGCGGCATGGGCCTACATGACCGCCATCTATGGGGCTTTCTCACTCTTGTCACAGAGGCAAAGATGATTTTGCATTCAGATCTTGACGATTGAGGAGGAGGGATTTTTTACTAATGGGCTGCATAGTTAGAATTTGGCAACCGAAAGAGCTGAGGCAAGAAGTAGATGTAATGCTTCCAAATAAGATGCCTGCCGCGCTCCGGCACCGAGGGACCAGTGCGCGTAGTATTTGGACCCATAATGTGGCAGTCGTCGAGCTCAGTCTAATTATCCCAATCGTGGCGATAGCTAAAGTCACGCTAGTCTATATAATTACTCTTATGGGGTCAGCCTTGTTCCTGCCCGGTGTGACCATTTGGATTCGGTGGTGCTCTTTGCTGGGATTGCATATTGGGGTATCGTCGAGAAGCTGGGCTGAGCTTACCCCGCCGCATCTGATGCCCGATGTCGTGCAAGATGGCCTTGTCAGCTAATGCTTTATGTCGGGCTGACCAATGTTCTTTTTGTCCTGCGCTACGCACTTGCGCGGAAGGGCGCACTGCGTAAGCAGCTCTACTTCCTTGTGCTGACAGCGCTCTTTGTGTTTTCCGCATTTCGCTATCAGGTGGGATGCGATTGGGGTGGGTATTATCATCAGTATCTAGGAGCCAGAAACTTCGATTGGTCATCTGTTACAGAAATTCGCGA
>CAZISU010000771.1:0-3916 GCA_964541935.1 uncultured Planctomycetaceae bacterium
CCAGTTGTTTGCGGGCGTCTTCGTCGCAAACCCAGGCCAGGCGTCCCAGCAGGCGGAAGTAGATCATTTCCAGCAACACGGCCGGCGCGACAGCTACCGCTACGGTAAGAAAAATGATTGGTATCGTGACATGCTCCGAATAAAAACGCAGAAGAAACGCCAACAGCTCTACATATAACAGCAGCCCAAAGGCCATAACCAGCGACTCGGCGTAAAACACCAGCCAGGTTCGTAGGCTCCTCCGCAGGCCGGCGTAGATGGCCGCCGAAACGGGCAGGAAGCAAGAGCCCGTCTCGAGCATCGACAGCAGTATAATGGGAAAGACGATCACGAATATACCGACTTCACAGAATGCCCTTAAAACACCGAGAGCGGCCAGCGGCGCGGTCAGGAACCAGGCGGCGGCTATCGAGACAATGACGCTGTTGATGATATAGAACGACTCTAAGAATAAATCGACCAGGGCAAAGCTGGGCCATTCTTCAATCACGCGGTTACCGGCCGCCGATTCCTGCAATATCGCCAGGCAGCAGCCTGAGTTGACGATGATCCAGATCATACTCGTTGTGCCAGAGATGCCGTGGGCAAAGACGCTTCCCATCCATGAGGGAATCGAGGCGTTGGCTCCCAGCGCCGCCGCCGCCGTCAGCAGCGAGGCACACATCGTGCCCCAAAAAGAAAGCATCGCCCAGAAAATAATGGTCCCCGGATCCAACAGAAACCCCAGCACCCCTTGCACTAACGGCCAGCGCGGCGGCGTGGGGCGAACCGATGGCTCCTGGATCAACCCGCGACGCTTTTTCTCGCCGTCTTCCGGCTCTGCGGCGCTATCGGGCGACATGTCCGAAATCGCATACGACTGCGTGGCCGTGTCGTCAACAACCGTCGCGTTTGGTGAAACCGGCAGAAGGGGCCCGGAGTGTTCGTGCGGCGCAATCGTCGGCCGCAGTTCTTCTTCCGGCGCGCGAATGCCGTAAGTGCCTTCATTTATATTACGGGGCATGTCGGAATCATTTTCGGACGACCCGGGAACGAGTAAAACTGTGGCGCACTTGGGGCACGGCAATTGCTTGCCCGCCTTCGAGGCCTTGGCCCTCAATTTCACGCCGCAACTCATGCAGAAGAATTGCCGGTAATCCGCGTCAGGCTCGCTCATCCCGATTGCCCTCCAAGGTGAACGGTTACGAAGATAATCAGTCGTTTCGGTGGTCGTCTTTTTGTCGCATGCGGCCGAAAAGCACGCTATGCACCGGATCCCATCGTACCATTCGGGCGGCCAGCCAGACAAGACTTTCCGCCATCGAAAGCAGCGGAATCAGCGAAAAAGCCAACAGAAAGACGCCATAGACGCAAAATGTGATGAACTTTTCGGTGTAAGCCGCGTTATGAACGGGGTGTGAGCTGTCAATCATCCATCGCGCCAAACTCAAATAAACGGCTGCCAGGCTGGTGAGCATCAAAAGCGTGCCAATGCCGAACTGGCTGACCCGCCCGTCGTTGCGCATGGCCCAGCGGGTGAGCCAGACCAATAGTATCGTGCCCGTAAAAAGTGTGCTTCCCGATACGACAATCAAAATCAACCAGAACTCACGGTCGCTAACGGCCGTGAGGATTATGGACGAGATGAAGATCGCCGTCAGGCCCGATAGCAAACCACCAATAATTTCTAATATCGTCGGCGGCTTGCGATTGTTCATGGGCGACGGCACTCGTTTCTGTCACGCTTCAGAAAACCGTGATGGGCGGTTGAAACACGTTTTTCAAACTACGACAATTCTAAACCATCGTCAACAAACCCCCCGCTAGCGATCAATTGGGAAGAAAGCTTGACGCAAGCACAGGACTTTTGTATTATAGCCGCAGGTGTGGAGATTTTCGAGGGACTTTTACTGATCCATTAAAGGGGTATTCTGATGGAAACTTACGAGGTCTTGGGGCTTTTTATCTTCCTGGTGGTGCAAGTTTCGTTAACCTTCTGGTACGTGCAGCTAATGCACCTGCTGGACAGGACAGGCGGCTCTTTTCCTGGCAAGTATCACAAGATAATGTGGATGTGCCTGCTCGCTGTGCTGAATTTGCTCGGAGCGGCCGCTTATTGGATTTATGTGCGTATGTCTCAGTCCCGGCTGCCCGAGGCACGCATCAGCAGATAGAGCAATACCATGATGGCTTGCAGGGTAGCGGCCACATAAGTTAGAGCCGCCGCGCTTAGCACCTTGCGCACGTAGACCATCTGATCTTCGCTGACGATGCCCAACTCGGCCAACTGGGCCTTGGCCCGTGTGCTGGCGTTGAATTCCACCGGCAGATTCACTACCTGGAAAAAGACGACGCAGCCGAACAACGCAATACCTATCGGCAAGAGGAATGACAGCGGCGAGAAGATCATTCCTACCACCGCCAGGATCATACCGGCTTGGCTGCCGATACCGGCCGCCGGGACGGCCGCGTTGCGGATCATCAGCGGCGCGTAATTTTTTGCGTCTTGCAGCGCATGCCCCGCCTCGTGGGCCGCAATACCCACGGCAGCCAGCGAACGTTTTTGATACACGTTGGACGAAAGCCGCAATACTTTGTGTCGTGGGTCGTAATGATCGCTTAGCTCGCCGGGGATCTGCTCGATGTTTATGCTCTGCAGCCCGGCCGAATCCAAAATGTGGCGCGCCGCGGCCGCGCCGCTAAGTGGAGCCGCCTCCCGGTCGGCCGCCGCATAAGTGGTCTTCACCTTCGCCTGTGCCCAAAGGGCCAACAGGAACGCGGGCGCGACGTAGAGAAAATACATGGGATCAAAAAACATCATGGTTCGACTTCTCGGGCTCTATTGCTATGGGCATCTCGGTCAGAGGGGGCCGACGGAAGGTTATTCGTCGGCAAACCGCACGGATTGGGCGGAAACCGCCTCATAATAATACGTCCGCAAACCCGCCAGCGGTTCATGCAAACGGTAAACAAAGCAGGAAATGCCCGCAAGCCCTTCTTTAGCGGGGTGGAGCCCTTGCCTTGGAAGGTGTGGCAATGAGGACATCGAGGCATGGCCCAACTGGCCGGTCCACGTGTGCAGCACGCCCAGTCTGGCCGGTTTCGGCTTGGCTGGTTTTGTTTTTAACGAACTCCCCCTAGACGCCGAACCATGTTCTTGGTTATATTTCTCCAGTGCCTCATCAGGATCGTCCCAGAGGCCGAGGAAACATAATCGACTCTTTTATTTTCTTAGCCCACTGGCCATTCCTATGGGCAAACAAGAATAATCATGGTAGGGTTTATCAGGTTTTTGTGTAGAGGAGGCCATAGCGGATGTCGTAATAGGAGTCGAACTGTTGTATTCAACGGTCGTCACCATTCCACTACACAATAATCAATTAGTCAAACTCTTTAACTCATAAGGGTTTGCGCCCGTGGCGCAACTGGATAGCGCATCGGTCTTCGGAACCGAGGGTTAGAGGTTCGAATCCTCTCGGGCGTACTTGGCCAAGGGCGTTTACGCATTGACGTAAGTGCCTTTCTTTATTGTGCTTACGTCGCGCAACTCCCGACCCGCCTAGACCTTACGGCGATCTGCCTTCGCCCGTCCTGCCCCCTCTCTCGGACTGTCTTCGTGGCAGATCGCGGCAGATGTTACATATGAGCGGCGGATTTGCGGGCACCAATATCGGCACCCTTCCGAATTTCTCGGCACCATAGTCGGCACCATTTTGCTGAGCATCTTTGGGATGAAGAAGCTGAGCAAGAACCTCCTGCCGCCACGGCTTTACGGGTTTTTGTTTCACGAGATGGCAATATCGGACTCACCGGCCTGAAGTTACGGCTGGAAACCGCTGGGGAATATTCTGCACCGGCAATCGAACGTATTCTGACGCGAGCCCAGATCGAAGAATTACAGCATCTGGTGCTGAACTTTCACACTATCATCGCTCCA
>CAZISU010000772.1:0-3914 GCA_964541935.1 uncultured Planctomycetaceae bacterium
GATAAACCGGCCGGCTTTTATCTGGAACTGCGGGATTACAATCCCGGCTTACCGTACATTATCGGCCCGACCGTGGCGGTTGCTCCCAACGGCAAGATTACCGCCAGCCATCGGGATCTCGGCACCATACCGCTGGGAGAATGGGTGCATGTGAATATCAGCCTCGAGCTCGGAGAAAACGCACCTAAGACCTACCAACTAACGCTCAGCGTTGCGGGCCGCAAGCCAACCGTCGTCAACCTCCCTTATGTAAACACTAAATTCAAGAAGATTACTTGGCTGGGAATATCCAGTACCAGCAAATCGAAAACCGAGTTCTACATCGACAATCTCAAGCTTGGAACCGCCGAGGAACTCGCCAAAGCTCCCAAGCTCAGTCGCAAGTCTCCGCCCCGTAAGGAAAAATCGCGCAAGCCCGCCAACAATCAGATGCTCATGGGCCATTGGAAATTCGACGAGAACGATGGCTACACGGCCAAGGACAGTTCGGGATACGCTAACGATGGCGACGTTTGGGCTAATTGGGCTAAAGGGAAGTTCGGCAGCGCGATCTTCTATGACCAGGCAGACAATCGCGTCATTGTCACGGACGATTCGACCCTGAATTTGGGCACTTCCGACTTTTCCATCGAGCTCTGGATTTGTCCCACCAAGCTGAAGATCGACAGCAAAGATGCCCGCCGTCGCTTCTTCAGTAAAAACAACTATCCGAAAACCTGGCTGGTAATGGACATCACACCCGCGGGCCGCCCATCCCTGGAAATGGTGGATGACAAGCAGGCCGCCTGCCGCATCAGGCCCACCGGCACCATCCCGGAAAATGCTTGGACGCATCTGGCCGTCGTAGTGGATCGGGCCAATGCCAAGATGATGTACTACATCAATGGCAAGCTTGACATCGCCCAGGATATCCCGGCCGCATTCACAGGCTCAATGGACGTCAAAGGCGGAGACCTTTCAATCGGTTCCAGTTGGCAACCTTTCAACGGTTTGCTCGACGAGGTAAAGATCTACCGACGCACTCTCAGCCCGGCCGAGATCACAGCCGGCTATGAGAAAGAGAAAGGCCGTCGCACCAGTACCGAGTTCGAATTAGTCGAATAAGTCTCCTGAAATTACGGGGGGTGTGACGCTCCAGCCAGAGCAGGCCTTGTCCGCGCGCATATAATGACTTGGTCTATCGTGTTTACGGACCGTTTTTGAATGCCGGCAATTTCTCTGGCATTTCGACTTAAATACCCAGCAATGGAGGTCTAGCCATGATTTCTCCCGAGGCTTTGCGTCGTTATCCACACTTTGCGGACATGAGTGAGGATCATCTCAAGACTTTGGCCATGAACGCCAGCGAGGAGACCGTGCCGGCGGGCACGCAGATGTTTGGCGAGGGCGATCCGGCCGACTATTTCAATATCATCGTTAAGGGCGAGGTCGATATTCAGTATCTCCTCGGCGACAATCATCGCCATACGGTAGATACCCTCACGTCCGGCGATCCGCTCTGCTGGTCTGCCTTGATCGAGCCCTATAAAACCTCGGCCTTCGGCACCACCACCAAAGACACCCAACTGATCCGCATCAAGGCTGAGGCCATGCGCGAGATGTGCGAAGAGGAGCCCATGGTCGGGTACCGCCTGATGAAGCGCATCGCCCGACTGTTAGGCGACCGCCTACAAAACGCACGGTTGCAATTAGCCACCATCGATTGACGCCGCTTCAGCAGCAGAATAATCATCAAAAACACGCGGTGGGCGTGGCCAACAATCATCGCATCTCCTACTCCTGCACAATCTCGACGCCGTGCAGGAGCGGCATTTGTTCGGCCTTGGGGGTTTCGGTTTTCGGGATTAGTTCGATAACGAGGTTGTCGGCGACCGCGACGCCCTTGAACTGCTCGAAGACGGCCCGATCTCGACCACCTGAGCGGTCGGCGATATCATAATTCTCACGCAGCAACTTGCCTTGCAGTTTGATGTCAAAAACCCGCTGGCCCGCTTGCTCGTTATCTGGGGCGGCGAATGCCAAACGCACAGTATAGGAAGCGGGCTCGTCTGTCTTTTTGCGTATGGGGATGACGCACTTTTTCAAACCGCTTGCCGCCGAAGCGAACAACCACGGATCATCGGTGCCGTCGGTTTTGGTATAGGCGGAATTACCCGTAATGAAGCGTCCGCCCTTCTGAAAAGCCGTCACGAGCTTGAGCTGCAATACGAGGCTCCCGCGGGGGCGCGGGTATCCTAACCACAGTTTGCCGGCGGCGTCTTTTCGATCGCCGGGCGCGCCGAAGTTTAACGCCAGACGCTTGACCGGGGTCATCGGCCCCGGGGCGCTATACCATGCCCAGGAGCGATTCTTCTTGACCGGTTGGAAAACGACAGTGCATATGTTTGGAAATGCACACAAACATCCGGCGCTGGCCTCGGGCACGAGTAGCAAACCGCCGGCCGGAATAAAGTTGATCCAGCAACCGGGCCGGTGTGAGCCGAAGTGCATCGTGCCGTAATCGTTCACTAGATCGTAGTAGCCGAGGTTCCAGGAACGGAAGAACAGGCAGTTCGGCGCCGCGCAGGGACAGCCGCAGTGGTGGCCCGGGCGAGCGAATTGCCAGATGTCGTCTTTTTCGGTAATCGGGTGTACACGCGTCTTCTGCTTGCCGGTGTGCAAATCGAACGCCCACGGCTCGGCATGGAAGGTGTCACCAACGATCAACGGCCGGACGCGGAAAGCGATCGGACGCGACCATAGCAGTTTGCCGTCCTTGCCTGAAACGGCCGAAACGCGGCGCGAATCGAACTTCCCGGCATAGAACTGTTTCCAGTAATGCCCGTCGATATACACGCCGAAGATAGCGAGCACGCCGTTGTTATACATAGCCGACATCATCGCATTATTACGATTTACGCCCGCATGAAAGCCGCCGCAGCCGGTCAGGTCGAGCGGATTTTTCCAAGACACTTGTCCGGTCTTGGCGTCCAAGGCAACGATCGTGCGCACGTCGGTTTTATTCGGCGAGGCCTTGGCTTTGGCTTGAAGCGACTCGGGCAAGCTCTTAACGATTTCGAGTTGCTTTTCGATGGCTTTTTTTCGTTCCTCGTCGGTAACATCCTTGGTGACGAGAAAAACCTTACCGTCTCCGATGGCGATCGTGTTGTTGGGGATTTTTTTGCCTGCATAAGTCCAGCGTCGCTTGCCGGTCTTTATGTCGATGGCAAAGACATTATCGCTACGGTTGGAGCCGATACCTCGGCTGCCATACAGTAGCCCATCGACGCAAGCGACGTACGCCCAGCTTCCCGAGTCGCCCACGGTGTAAGTCGCCTTGGTTATTCCGGTCTGGGGGTCAAGCCGCAGGCACTTATTGCCGGCCGCCACGAACAGCCCATCGTGGCAGACCGCCATGTTGCCACACGTGTTTGGAGAAGCCAAACGGATTGCACCGGAAATCTCGCGTTGCCATAGTTTCACGCCGTTATAGGCATCGTAGGCCATTACGGTATTTTCACCTTGGACGAACATCCGTCCGTCGAGCGACAGCGGAGCGGCCGCTCGCTGGTGTCGTTCGGGCATTCTGGCCGGTCCCGGCGCGCCGAACCACAGCACGCCCAGCGGAGCTTTGACCAAAAGGTCATCGCTGCATGCGGTATTGCCGGGCTCGGCATATTGATGGGTCCAACTGCCGGCGCCTGATAACGGCCCGCGAGTGATTTTTACACAGTTATCGTTATCGTTTGGTTTCCCGATCATTGCAACACCGCCTAGCGGCTTGAGCATGTGAAAAAAATCATCCGGCTTTAGCGCCGCTTCGCCCTTAATTATGGCTGTTTCGGAGACGATCAGGTTGGCAAAGTAATCGGAGTATGGCAGAATGGCATTAACATTTCTGTAAATCATTTGTCCGCCAGGTCTTGCTTCAATTG
>CAZISU010000773.1:0-3896 GCA_964541935.1 uncultured Planctomycetaceae bacterium
GGTCAAAAGTCCCTGCACGGCGACCGCCGTGGCCTTGGAATCTCGCGATGGCGACAAGGTCCTGGACCAGGCAATCATGGTCTCCTGCGATCTGATTTCTATTCGAGATGGTATTCAAGAGCGGTTTCGGAAAAAGGTCGCGTCGCGTTTGCCCGGCTTTGACATCAAAAAGATTTTTCTCAGCGGCACGCACACCCACACCGCGCCAGTGATGAGGGAGGGCCGCTACGACGTCCCCAAGGACGCCATGCAGCCTAACGAGTATATTGATTTCCTCACCGACCGGCTATGCGATCTGGTGGTCGAGGCCTGGGAATCTCGTAAACCGGGCGGCGTAAGTTGGGGGTTGGGCCACGCTGTGGTTGCCCTTAACCGGCGGTTGGTCTACGCCGACGGTTCGGCCAAGATGTATGGCCCCACCCACGTCGACAATTTTCGACGCGTTGAAGGACGTGAGGATCATGGTGTCGAAGTGCTCTTCTTCTGGGATAAAAATAAAAAACTTATCGCCACGGCCGTCAACGTCGCCTGTCCGTCGCAGGAAGTCGAACACCGCAAGGCCGTTAATGCCGACTTCTGGCATCAGGTCCGCGAGAAACTGCGCAAGCAGTATGGCAAGGATCTGTGCGTGCTGGGCTGGTGTGGCGCCGCCGGCGACCAGTCGCCCCACTTGCAGTGGCGTGAAAAGGCCGAAGAACGCATGCGGAAAAAGCGTGGGCTGACGCGGCTCGAAGAGATTGCCCGACGGATTGTCCGCGCCGTCGACGATGCGCACGAGGTTGCCAAGTCGGATATCCGCTACGACGTGCCGCTGGTGCATGTGGTCGAAGACGTCAAACTGCCGGTGCGAATGGTGACCGATGAAGAATACGCCGAGCGAAAAGCCATTATTGACACCATAGCGAAAAGAAAGAAACCTGCCGATCGGGCTCGACTGGGGTGGTACAAGAAGATTGTGGATCGTTACGAATCACAAAAGGAAAACCAATTTTGCGATATGGAAATGCACGTGTTGCGGCTGGGTGACGTGGCCATTGCCACCAATCGCTTCGAGCTTTTCACTGACTTCGGCATCCAGATGAAATCCCGCAGCAAGGCCCTGCAGACGTTCGTCATCCAACTGACCGGCCCGGGTTCCTATCTGCCAACCGCCGAGGCGGTCAAAGGCGGTAGCTATAGCGCTACAGTGGAAAGCAACCTCGTAGGCCCCGAAGGCGGCCAGGTATTGGTCGAACGCACGGTGGAAGAAATCAACAAACTGTGGAAGAAGTAGGACGGAATTAATCCCTCCACAACATCGAGATGAACATGCGTAAAATACGAGCGGGATTTGTAGGTTTTGGCGAGATTAACACGCCGCGCGAAATGATCGAACGCAAGTGTGGCGAGGCGCGACGGCTGCTGGAATCGCAAGGCATCGAGTTGGTTTGCACCGAACCGGTCAGCGACGACGCGGAGGGCAAGGACGTTGCCCGTGCTTGCGAAGAATTGGCCGCCGGCGGAGATTTCGATCTCTTAGTGGTTTGCGTGGCCGGGTGGATTCCGTCTCATGCGGTCATCGGCGTGGTCGACCGCTTCAAGCACAAGCCCATGTTGCTGTGGGGGCTGAGCGGCTGGAACGAGGACGGGCGGTTTGTGACTACTGCAGATCAGGCGGGTACGACGGCGCTCCGCAAGCCCATGCAAGACTTGGGCTACACGTTTAAGTACGTGGCCAACCGCATGGGGTGCCCCGTGCCCATGGATCAGGTAATGAGTTTTGCCCGCGCGGCCCGCGCGGCGGCCATGTTGCGTGGCTCGCGGGTCGGGCAGATGGGCTTCCGCGACATGCGTCTCTACGGCACGCTTTATGACGGCGTATCGCTACGCAGTACGATCGGGCCGGAGGTCGAATTTTTCGAGATGCTGGAAATGGCCCAGTTGATCGAAGCGCTTGACGCGGATGAGGTCGCCAGTCTTGTCGAGAGCGTGAAGCTGCGTTGGACGTTCGTTAAAGAACCGCGGCCGGGCACGATCGAAAACGCGGTGCGATTGTATCTTGCCATAAAGCAAAAGATCGTCGAGCGGGGCTATGAAGCCGTTTCGTTGATCGACGTCGACGGTGTGAAGAAGCTGATGAAGTTCGCCCCGGCCGGCGTTTTTATGCTGTTGGACGAGGAAGCCGGCGTCTGTACGATTCCGGAAAACGATACCCTCGGCGCGGTCACGCAACTGATTACCCGATACCTGACCGGTCAGATCGGGGCCTACCTGGAGTTCTACGAATTCACCGAAAAGGGCGCCTTAATGGGCGTGCCCGACTACGTGCCGCACGAGGTCGTCGATGGCCAGGTGACTGTGATGCCCACCGCCTTTGGCGAATTCGGCGAGGGCCTGTTGAACGTTTCGAAGCTGAAGACAGGGCCGGTGACGATCGCCCGATTGACCAGCACGGGCGACCGCTACGCCCTGCACATGGCCAGCGGCGAAGCCGTCACGCCGCGTGCTTGGGAAGAGGCCGGCTGGACGCCGCCGGCTCCGCAGCTACCCAGTCTAGAGATAAACCTCCATGGCGACACCGAGGCCTTCATTCAAAACGTACTCGGCCAGCACTACATCATTTCTTACGGCGACAACACCGCCGAGATGACAGACCTATGCAAAATACTCGGCGTGGAAATAATTGACTAATTCCCACAACGCAAGGTTAACCTGAACTTAGAGTTACAAGAAACGCAAAGGAGTTTGCAATGGAACGAGTAAATGTCGCGCTCATCGGGCAAGGATTCATGGGCCGTTCGCATTCAAATGCGTGGGGACAAGTCAACAAATTCTTCGACCCGCCTCTCCGCCCAGTGATGCACACGGTTTTCGGCCAAGCGGAAGAAAACCCGCAAGCGTTTGCCGACAACTGGGGCTGGCAAGACGCCTCGACCGATTGGCAATCGTTGGTGGCCGCACCCGAAGTCGATCTGGTCGACGTGGTCACACCCACATATCTGCACGCCGAAGTGGCCAAGGCGGCACTGGCGGCGGGCAAACATTGCGCATCGGAAAAACCCGTAGCCGCCACGCTCGACGGCGCCCGCGAGATGGCCGAGGCTGCCAAAGCGGCCGGTGTGAAGACGTTCGTCTTCTACAACTATCGCCGCTGCCCGGCCGTGGCCCTGGCCCATCAGCTCGTTAAACAAGGCCGCCTGGGCCAGATCCGTCACGTGCGGGCCACATACCTGCAAGACTGGGCTGGCGAGGAGACGCCCTTGATGTGGCGTTTCAAGAAAGAGCTTTGCGGTTCAGGCGCGCACGGCGATCTCAACGCCCACATCATCGACATGACACGTTTCGTCACCGGCCAGGAGATCACCGAGGTGGCTGGCGCAATTTCCGAAACCTTTATCAAACGTCGTAAGCTCTTAAAAGGTACCGTGGCCGGACAAATCACAGCCGGTCTGGAAAGTTCCGACGAAGAAGGCGACGTCACGGTCGACGACACGGTCCTCTTCCTGGCACGTTTTTCCGGCGGCGCCGTGGCTAGTTTCGAGGCCGCCCGCCAGGCAACCGGCAACCAAAACCGCAACACATTCGAGATCAACGGCACCAAGGGCTCGCTCAAGTTCGACTTCGAACGTATGAACGAGTTGGAATTCTACGACGCCACCAGCCCGCGGATCGTGCAGGGCTGGACCACGATCATGTGTACCCACGGCGCCGACCACCCCTACGTGGCCAACTGGTGGCCCGACGCGCACTTGATCGGCTACGAGCACGCCTTCACCAACCAGGTCTACGACATGATGCGAGTGCTCGGCGGTGAAGAACCAACCGTCCCCATCCCCGATTTTGAAGACGCCTACCAAACCCAACGCGTCATCGAAGCCGCCTCGATCGCGGCCGAAGAGCGACGCGCGGTCGACATG
>CAZISU010000774.1:0-3888 GCA_964541935.1 uncultured Planctomycetaceae bacterium
ACATCACAAAGCTGCTGGGGCCAGCCAAATGGACATATTACTACCTGTACACAATCCTCGATATTTATAGCCGCTATGTGGTCGGTTGGATGCTGGCTTCGCGTGAAAACTCGGACTTGGCCCGGCGGCTGATCCGCGATTCGATCGACCGGCAAAACGTTGAGCCGGGCGAACTGATTATCCACAGCGACCGGGGGCCTTCGATGAAGTCACACACCGTAGCCCAGCTTATGGCCTCGTTGGGCGTTGTGAAATCGCACAGCCGGCCGCACGTGTCGAACGACAACCCCTTTTCCGAAAGCCAGTTCAAAACAATGAAATACCGGCCGGAGTTCCCCGCTCGGTTTGGCTCGCAAGAGGACGGGCTCGCTTTCTGCAAGCCGTTTTTCCAGTGGTACAACCACGAGCATTACCACTCGGGCATCGGCATGCTCACGCCGGCGACGGTCCACTACGGTCGTGCTGAAGCGGTGCTGCTGACGCGTCAAAAGACACTCGACGCCGCTTTCGTGGCTCGTCCAGAACGGTTCGTAAACAAGCCGCCCGCGCCGCTTGCGTTGCCCTCGGCCGTTTGGATAAATCCGCCAAGCAAAAAAGATTTGGACAAGGATGACGACAAGAATGCCCCCGAGCCTAGTGATAAAAAAGGGCTTCGGGCGGTTGATTGCCGGAAGCCCGATGCACCATCGGCGCACCCTCGACCCGGCTATCCCTTGTCGAGTTGCGTCCCCGCAGATCTCGACTCCGTTTCACCAGGCACCGTGATATTACCCTATAAAAGTCCGCACGAAAACCCACCCTCGGACACCCGAGTTATGCCTGAAAAAATCCCGGGGGCGTGGGGGCTGGCCCCCACATCAAAAGAATACTGCTCGCAAAGCGAGTTCAAACTACACTAATTTAGACAAGCAGGTGTCTCAAACAGGTTGACACGTTCCGCGGAGTGAACAACATATTGTCAAGCTTGAAGGCGACCTGCCGATCAACTAGCGCACACAATTGGCGCACGTTGGTGGAAAACTGAGCGTTGACATTCCTGAGGCCACCAAGCCGTTTGGTAGGTCTTCTTACCTGATCAATGCCGATTACGTTCGGTAGACAGGGAAGGTGTGGGGTGTTAATTCCCAGATCTCTACACTTCAGGGCAAGCAGAGTGGAGACGAGTGTATCGAGCCGTAACGTAGCTTTCCAAAAAAGAGTCTACCCGCTATCCTTTGGTGAGTGTCAGATCAAATATTGACTATTGCACATTATCTATAGCAGTCGCACCACCAGAATGTTACCCTCGGAAGAAACCGGATATGTTTTCAGAGGACTTTTCGCAAATCCACAAATCTTCTCGCCATTGGTCTTGAATCTGCTTCCACCAAGGCTGGCGCACTTGAAGCACTTGTCGTCCGCCTGATATTCAACTTCAACGCCTCTGTGCGTGCAGTTGATTGATGCAGCTGCATAGGCATCTTTCCCTATCCAAGCGACAATCAAGGAATCGTCGATGTTGGAATCCAAAATCTTGACGGCCCCTCCGACGAGTGCAAATTCGGGGACCCTGTCAAGACGTATTCTGATACTCCTGTCTTCCACCACCTCGTAGGCGTCATGAGCAATATCCGGAGTAGCTCCCACCCCGAAAATCGTTGCCCAGCCTGTATTGGTGCATAGACAAGCACCTGCCGCGGCTGCGGCAGTCGCACCACCTACAAGAAAAGCATTTCTCGATATCTTCTTCATGGTTAATCCTTTCGGTTGTTGCAAGAGACTGCGGGTAACTGTCTCCGCCAAGCGTCCAAAATCCCTTATTGCCAGTAGCATCTATTGATGTTCCAGTGTGGACGACACAACCGGCATTATAGCATTGGGTAGTGAAAAAGTTGTTTTAAAGATTGTATTTCGCAGGAGTGAAATAGCGACCTGCATCGCGCGAATGGCCTAGAGTATCGAGACACGCTTGGTCATCTCCGCCACCCGCCGGCCTAGGTTGCGAGCAGTTTCCAGCCCCTCCTCGTCGCCGGCAATGCCACCCTCGGCACCAGACCACATTGTGGCGCCGAAGTGGGCCGTCGGTTGGCCGTCGCTGACGCAGATCATGTCGTGACACAACATCGAGGCACGAACGGCCTGGATAGTCAATTCTTGCCCACCGTTACGGACACGCCCCACGGCCAAAACGCCGGCAATTTTGTCGCGTAGCATCCAGCCATTGCGTCGGAAGACGACGGAGCGATCGAGGAATGCCTTGCACTGGGCCGTCATCATACCAAAGTAGACGGGCGTGCCGATGATCAGACCGGCGAAAGATGGATCACCAAAGGCTTCGATGATTTCGCCGAAGTCGTCGTCGACCCCACAGATAAGCCCCTCCTTACAGATGCCGCAGTCCTGGCAGGGACCTACAGTCTTGCCTGCCAGCTCAATTATCCTGGTAGTTACACCGTCCGTTTCCCCAGCGGCGGCCAAACAGGCAGAGACCGCCTCGTAGGTGGTTTTCTGCGGGCGGGGGCTGCAGCAAACGCCAATGATTGTTTTTGTATCTGATGCCATCATCACTCACTTGTCCTTATCTGTCACGACACGGGGGTGCTCTTGCACGTCACCATAATATTTCTTGATTAATTACGTTGAATACTACTCAACGGAAATAGAGCTCCATCTTATCGAATGCTTTATTGATCTCTTCTTCAGGGACGCAAAACGACATTCTCAGGTGCCCCCGGCCCGTGGGCCCAAACGCTATCCCAGGCGTGGTGGAGACGCCTCCTTCTTTCAATAGCCTTTTGCAGAACGCGGTCGAATCCTTGCCTTCTTCCAAAAGGATTTTGGGAAACATCAGATAGGATCCGTTCGGCTTCTCGTAGGAAAAAATCGAACTGAGACGCTCAAGACGCTCACACATGACGTTGCGAGCAGATAAGTAGTGCTCCCTGAATCTTGCAACACAGTCTTGTGGTCCTTTCAAAGCGGCAAGTGCCGCATATTGAGAGACCACCGGGGCACAGATTGCCAATGGTATATGTGCTTTGTTGATCTGGGGAATCACCTCTTCATCTGCATGCAAATATCCAATCCGCCAACCCGTCATGGCATAGGTCTTGGTGAATGTATAGCAGCTAATTACGTTTCGCCGCATTTCCGGAATTGAGGCGATGCTGAAATGCTTGCGACCGTCGTAGACGAAATATTCGTAGGCTTCGTCGGTGATTACCATCAGATTGTTTTCCCGAGCAATCTGGGCCACTTCACGAAGTTGATCTTCCGACCAGACGGTGCCGGTAGGATTGTTCGGCGAACAAAACAGTATCGCTTTCGTCCGGGGTGTTATCGCGTTCTTGATGCCCTGGATGTCCAGAGCGAATCCTTCTTCTTCAATTGTGGGGACAAACACTGGCTTGCCCGAAGCGATGACCACTTGGCGAGCGTGCGTTGAATAGGTTGGTGAGGGCAAGATAACCTCGTCGCCCGGGTTGACCACAGCCAATACGGCAGCCGCCAATCCTTCTATAGCTCCGACAGTAAGCATGATTTGCGAGATTTCAGCATCAACATGGTTGTCGCGTTTAAGTTTATGAACGATTTCCTCCCGCAGTTCCGGCAGGCCTGCGTTCTCGCTGTATCCCCCCACCAGCCCTTCCCTGATGGCCGCGATTGCACCATTCTTGATATGATCGGGCGTATCGGAAGTCGGTTTTGCCCAAGACAGAAAGGCCACATCGTCAACATCCTTCGAGAGCCTTGTCATCTCGTGGATGGCCGATTTAGATATTTGTCCAACCCTGTTTGATATCTTTGGCTTGTCTGCCATTTCTGGTACTCCGTCTAAACTGTAGTCTTTGAAACCTAAGAACTCGTACAGTAATTACTTCCCGATATTTACCCTCGGTTTTATGGTGT
>CAZISU010000775.1:0-3886 GCA_964541935.1 uncultured Planctomycetaceae bacterium
CGTCTTCGACCATCCGCTCGGCTTGGAGCTTCGATTCGGCGTACACCCCCCGCGCTTTTGGTGTGTCGGTTTCGCAAAATGGCCGCCTGCGGTCTGGTTGGGAATCGCCGAAAACGTAGTCCGTGCTGATTTGCAACAGCTTGGCACCCACCGCGTGGCAGGCGTCGAGCAGGTTGGCCACGCCGGCCGTGTTGACCGCCCGACATGCGTCCGGCTCGTCCTCGGCACGATCGACCGCCGTGTAGGCCGCCGTATTGATCACAGCCCGCGGGGCAAGCTCTTCGACCCGCCGCCGCACCTCGCGCCGGTCGCTAATGTCAAACTCCGGCAGATCGAGGCCAACCGCGTCTTGGCCAAGTTGCCGACAGAGTTCCCCGCCTAATAGACCTTGTGAGCCGGTTATGAGAATTGGGCCTCTCATATTTCAATCCAACACATACGGACTATCCACCAGGTTTTCGTGGCGGATCTCGTCGACCTGTTCGCTGCGGCCCGCTCCGGCGTAGAGTCGGTTGGGGCAGTTTACCACCAGGGCCGGCACAAGGCTGATATTTTTGTACGCATGAACAACGCCGGCCGGAACGACAACGCTTTGCGGGCACGACTCGCCCACGATGCACGTCATGCGGTTGCCGCACGTGGGCGAGTTCGCACGGGCGTCCCAGCAATAGAGCTTGAAGTCGCCCGGACCGAGAAAGGTGAACGTGTCGGTTTGTTCGCGGTGTTCGTGCGGCCCGCGAGCCACGCCTGGCAGCGTCTGGCTGAGGTATCCCATGGCCGGCAGCAACTCCGTCGCCAGTTCGTCTTGGCGAAAAATCTCCAGCAACCAGCCGCGCTCGTCCTCGAATCGCTGGGGCGGCCGCAGGATCACGCCCTGGATGTCACCCTCGCGAAACTTTTCTTGTGTTTTTTGGGTGGGGCGAGTTCTTTGGGGTATGGTGGACATGCTGTTAGTCTCGGCCGAGTAGTTTGCGTTCTATCCTCAATTCTCTATCCCACCCAATCCCGGGCGGCTTTGCCCCAATCTACCCATAGCATCTTCTACCCAGGCCGAATTTTCAAGGTACCAGCGGACGGTTTTTTCCAAGCCCGAGTCGAAATCCTCGGCGGGCTGCCAGCCGAGTTCGCTACGGATGCGGCCGGCGTCGACGGCATAGCGACGGTCGTGCCCCGGCCGATCGGCAACGAAACGTATCAGCGACGAGCACGGCACGTGCGGCAAGTCAGGACGCAAACGGTCGATAATACCGCAAATCGCCTGAATGACATCCAAGTTCGTACGCGGACAATCGCCGCCCACGTTATAAACCCTGCCCGCGCGTCCAGCGTCCAAAACAGCACGAATGGCGCGCACGTTGTCCTCGACATACAGCCAATCGCGAACGTGAAGCCCGTCACCGTAGACGGGCAATTCGCGTCCTTCTAACGCGGCGAGGATCATTAGCGGCACGAGTTTTTCGGGCAACTGATACGGCCCATAGTTGTTCGAAGAATTCGTCACCAGCACGGGCAGCCCGTAGGTTTTCCAGTACGCGCGGGCAAAATGGTCGGCAGCCGCTTTCGAGGCCGCATAGGGCGAATTGGGCCTAAACGGGCTGGCTTCACTAAAACTACCTTCCGCCTGCAGAGAGCCGTAAACCTCGTCGGTCGAAACCTGCACGAAGCGGAACCCGTCGCGCAGCTCCGCCGGCAGCTTCGACCAATATTGCCGGCAGGCTTCCAGCAGGCAGGACGTGCCCAGCACGTTGGTCGCAACAAAATCGGCCGGCTCGTCAATCGAGCGGTCGACGTGCGACTCGGCCGCGAAGTTCACCACGGCAGTGGGGCGATGCTCTTGCAGCAGTCGCAAAACCAACGGCCCGTCGGCAATATCGCCTTGCACAAACCGATGGCGTGGATTGTCGGCCACCGTGGCCAGCGAACCCAGGCTGCCGGCATAGGTTAGCTTATCGAGCGTGACGATCTCATCGTCTGTTTCACTGATAGCCATGCGCACGAAGCAGCTACCGATGAATCCCGCGCCGCCGGTTACTAGTATTGTGGGCATTTTTTAATTTTTTAGTTGGTCAGGTCGTCATACATCAACCGGTCGCAAGCGACCGGGCTAAACAGGATATCTCATGTCTCACGTCTTTTTGCCTGCCAGACAGCGTTCCAACGGACGCTTGACCCGCGTGAACCAAGGCTCCTGCTCGGGGCTGATCGGTTCAACCAGGATGCTAAAAATTCCGGCCAGGCGGGCGGCCAGGATGTCGGCGAAGAGTTGGTCGCCGACCATGGCTGTGCGGGCGCGGTTGAAATTCATCTTGCCCAGCGCCGAGCGCAGGCCGAACGGCAGCGGCTTGCAAGCGGCGGCAATGTAGGGCAGTTCTAACGACTCGGCCAAGCGACCGATGCGGGCGCCTCGTCCGTTGGAAACCAGGCAAAGGCCGACGCCGATGGTTCGAAGTTGGTCGAGCCAGGCGTGGATCTCGGGCAAAACGGTTTCCGAGCGATACTCCTTCAGTGTGCAGTCAACATCCAAAAGTAGGGAGTCGAGGCCCAACTCGGATAATCGCTGCGGGGAAAGCTCTAAAACACTATCAATGGCAAGATTGGGAGAAAAAATCGACATCTGATCGCCAGCACCTCTGAATGTTCACGTTTCTAGAGCACCTATTCTCGCAAAAGCCGGGCCGGGGCACAATCGGAACTTTTTTGGGTGTATCTTGTGTGCCGGATAGTTTTCCGCCGGTAATCATCCACCCATGGGCGGGGAGCCTGCGGAAAAATGGCCGAAATTCAGGCCGTGGACGCATAGCTTCAGTTGAATATCGATAATCCAACTGATAAACTGGCGCTTACCCGCGAAAAATTCCCCCTCCAAATCTTCCACCCAAGGACCTCGCCATGAAGTCTATTTCCTCTCCGCTGGCCATCTTATTATTTATTGCCTTGCTAGCCGGCGTTTCGCTGGCAAACGCGGCCGAACAAAAGTTGAGCATCACCAGGGGTGGCAAAACCGACTATGTGATTGTAACGCCCGTCAAACCGGCCCCGCCGGTGCAAACCGCTGCAACGGAACTGCAAGAACATCTCAAGCAGGTTACCGGCGTGACGCTCGAGATCCTCGCGGAAGATAAAGCTGCGGCCGACGCCAAGCAAATCCTGGTCGGTCCCAGCGAGCGTGCCAAGAAGCTCCTGCCCGGCATCGATCCCAACAAGCTGGGCCACGACGGGATTGTGCTGAAGACCGTAGGCAACAACATCGTGCTTTTGGGCCGCCCGCCGCGAGGCACGCTCTACGCCGTCTACACTTTTCTGGAAGACGTGGTCGGCTGCCGCTGGTGGACCTCGACCGAGAGCTTCGTGCCGAAGACACCCGACCTGGCGGTGCCGGCCTTGGATGAGAACTACGCACCTAAGATTCGCTCCCGCGAGACATATTACCGCGACGCCTTCAATGGCCTATTCGCGGCGCGTTCGAAGTGCAATGGGAATATGGTTCGCTGCGGCCCGGAACTGGGCGGCCATTATCGTTTCGCCGGTTTCGTGCATACGTTCTACCCGCTTCTGCCGCCGGATAAATACTTCAAGGACCATCCCGAATGGTACAGCCTGATCGGTGGCAAACGCACAACCGACCGCGCACAGCTTTGCCTGACCAACGAAGAGATGCGCAAGGAGTTCATCAAAAACGCTCTTGCACGCCTGAAAGCCACGCCCGGGGCAAACCTGATTTCCATCAGCCAAAACGACTGGCACGGACAATGCCAATGCAAAAAATGCAAGGCTCTCGACGATGCCGAGGGCTCGCCGGCCGGGTCGCTGTTGCAGTTTGTGAACGCCGTAGCCGCCGAGATCGAGAAAGAGTATCCCGACGTGCTGGTGGAAACGCTGGCCTATC
>CAZISU010000776.1:0-3881 GCA_964541935.1 uncultured Planctomycetaceae bacterium
TTGACATAAATCCTCCTTCTTCCCGCCTTTATTCATCCCTTTTTTATAAGGAACCTGCACAATGTCACATCGACCTACACGTCGTCAATTTATTGGAACCACGGCCGCTACCGGCATGGGTTTTTGGGTTGCCGGCGGGGTACAAGCTAAAGAAAGCAAGGCACCCAGCGACCGCATCCGCATGGCCAGCGTCGGCATCGGCGGAAAGGGCTCGAGCGATTCGGGCGACGCCGCCAAGAACGGCGACATGGTAGCCATTTGCGACGCAGACAAGAAGCGTCTCGGCCTGGCCGGCGAAAAACGCTACACCAAGGCCAAGACCTTCACCGACTTCCGCAAAATGCTCGACGAAATGGGCAAGAGCATCGACGCCGTAACGGTCAGCACGCCCGACCATAACCACGCGCCGGCCGCTTTGATGGCCATGCGTATGGGCAAGCACTGCTTCTGCCAGAAGCCGCTCACCAAGTCCATCTACGAAGCCCGCCTGATGGGCCAAGTCGCTAAAGAGACGGGCGTAGCCACCATGATGGGCAACCAGGGCACGGCCATGGACGGTCTCCGCGAAGCGGCCGCCATGTTGCAAAACGGCGCGTTGGGCAAAGTCAGCGAAGTCCACGTCTGGACCAACCGGCCCGTATGGCCGCAGAGCGGCGGCGGTCGTCCCAAGCCGGCCAAGTGCCCCGAAACTCTCGACTGGCAATCCTGGTTGGGCCCAGCGTCCGAGCGGCCCTACGCCAACGGCTATCACCCCTTCGCATGGCGCGGCTGGTGGGATTTCGGCACTGGAGCCCTCGGCGATATGGCCTGCCACACCATGAACATGCCCTTCGCCGGACTCGATCTGCGCGACCCCACCTCGGTCGTTGCCAAGACCTCGGGCCACCAGAAGGAAAGCTATCCCAAGTCCTCGGTAATCGATTTCGAGTTCCCCGCCAACGATAAGCGTCCCGGCGTGAAGGTCGTCTGGTATGACGGCGGCAAACTGCCCCCGGCCGAAGTCCTCGAAGGACTGCTCCGCAAAGGCGAAAAACTCAGCGGCAGCGGTTGCCTGATCGTCGGTGACAAGGGCAAGATCTTCTCGCCTGCCGACTACGGCGCCAAGTTCAAAGTCGTCGGCATGGACCGTCCCAAGGCCGAATACGAGAAATCGCCCGGCCACTTCAACGAATGGGTACGTGCCATCAAGACCGGTAAGCAGGCCATGTCGAACTTCAAAGACTACGCCGGACCGCTCACCGAAACCATCCTCTTGGGTAACCTGGCCGTTTGGGCCGATGGACCCAAGGTCGAGTGGGACGCCAAGAACATGAAGGTCACCAACATGGAAGGTCTCGAAGAGATCGTCAAGCCGGTCTACCGCAAGGGATACGTCCTGGACGTCTAAACCGTTGCCTGCGTGCTTAAACGCACCAAAAACCCAAAACCGCGAGTCACCGACCAATAATCGGCGTCTCGCGGTTTTTTTATGAGCTGGTGAGCAGTGAGCAGTGGGCAGTGGGCAGTGGGCAGTGGGCAGTGGGACGATGTCCTTTATCATCTGCTGAAGCCTCAAGCCTCATAGCTCATAGCTCCCTATCCCCCCAGGAAAGTTATTGTGGCATGGACCGCTTATATGGTAGCATACGGGCGGTCAATCGCGATGCAGACCGTATTGGCCACCACCACGCCACACGCCGCCCCTTCCCACCCGCGTCCTCTCCCGCAAGGAATTTGCCCAATGTCACATCTACCAACACGTCGAGAATTCATCGGCACAACCGCCGCCACAGGCATAGGCTTTTGGCTGGCCGGCGGTGCTCAGGCCAAAGAGAGCAAATCGCCCAACGAACGCATCCGCATGGCCAGCATCGGCATCGGCGGCAAGGGATCTAGCGATTCGCGCGACGCCGGCAAGCATGGCGATATGGTGGCCATCTGCGATGCCGACCGCACACGTCTGGGACTGGCCCATAAAAAACGCTTTCCCAAGGCCAAAACTTTTACCGACTTTCGCAAACTGCTCGACGAGATGGGCAAGAGTATAGACGCTGTAACGGTCAGCACGCCCGACCATACCCACGCTCCGGCCGCCTTGATGGCCATGCGGATGGGCAAGCATTGTTTCTGTCAGAAGCCGCTCACACGCACGATCTACGAAGCTCGCCTGATGGGCCGTGTCGCCGACGAGATGGGCGTGGCCACCACGATGGGCAACCAGGGCTCGGCCGCCGACGGGCTGCGCGAGGCGGCCGCCATATTGCGATCCGGCGCGTTGGGCACGGTCAAAGAGGTCCACGTTTGGACCAACCGCCCCATCTGGCCACAAAACGGTAAGGGCCGTCCCAAACCGGCGGCCTGTCCGAAGACACTCGATTGGCAATCGTGGTTGGGGCCAGCGGCCGAACAGCCATATGCCCGCGGCTATCACCCCTTCGCCTGGCGCGGCTGGTGGGATTTTGGCACCGGGGCCTTGGGCGATATCGCTTGCCACACGATGAACATGGCCTTCGCCGGGCTCGACCTGATTGACCCCGTTTCCGCCAAGGCCAAGACCTCGGGCCACCAGGAGGCCAGCTTCCCAAAATGGTCGGTCATCGATTTCGAGTTCCCCGCCAACGACAACCGGCCGGCTCTGAAAGTCGTTTGGTACGACGGCAGCAAACTCCCGCCGCCCGAGGCCGTCGAAGGCGTTTTGGAGAAAGATGATAAAATCGTACCCAGCGGTTCATTAACGATCACCGACAAGGCGAAACTTTACATGCCCGGCAACAACGAGTTCCGTGTGACGGGCATGGATTGTCCCAAGGCCGAATACGAAAAGTCGCCCGGCCACTTCGAAGAATGGGTCCGCGCCATCAAGACCGGCAAGCAGGCCATGACAAACTTCAAAGACTACGCCGGCCCGCTAACCGAAACGGTCCTGTTGGGCAATCTGGCAGTGTGGGTAGACGGCCCCAAAATCGAATGGGACGCCAAGGCCATGAAAGTCAAAAACATCCCCGGCCTGGAAGAGATGATCAAGCCCGTCTATCGCAAAGGATACACACTGGACGTCTAGTGCTTTGCAGCACTCGGATTGGTGGGCTTCTCACTTTATTGCATGACGGAAATAGCCAAAAGCGCTGACGGAAAAGACCATTGACGCCTCGGTGCACGAAGCAAGACAATGGACTTTTGAGTCATGGCTATCCCAACCCGTTTTGCAATAACAGTGCAGGAGCTTAAACGTGATTGATAAACTACTCGGCAGACGAAAATTTCTGGCCGCTTCGGCGGGCACCGTGGCCGCGGTTGCCGGTGGAAGCGTTTCGGCCCGCGCCGACGCTAAGTCGGCAAAGCCCGGCACGCTGGCGATATTGGGCGGCAAACCCGTCCGCAAAAACAAAAGCTGGCCTCGTTGGCCGCATATCGACGATGCCGTGGTGGAATCGGTCGTCAAGACCACCAAGAGCGGCATTTGGTGCCGCATTCAATCTTCCAGCGGCACCGTGCCCACGTTCGAAAAAAAGTTCGCCAAAATGGAAGGCGCGAAGTTCTGCGTGTGCACCGGTTCGGGTACGCAGTCGCTGCACACCGCGGTCGAAGCCTTGGGCATCGGCCCCGGTGACGAGGTCATTACCTCGCCCTACACCGACCCCGGCACAATCGCCTCGATCCTGGCCGCCCGGGCCCTGCCGGTACTGGCCGACCTGGACACCGAGTCGTATCAAATCGTTCCCGCCGATGTGGAAAAAAGGATCACCAAATATACCAAGGCGATTATGCCCGTGCATATGATGGGTCAGCCCGCCGATATGGGCCGCATCATGGAGATCGCCAAGAAGCACAAACTCAAGGTCATCGAAGACGCCTGCCAAGGACATCTGGCCGAGTATCGCGGTAAAAAGCTGGGCACCATC
>CAZISU010000777.1:0-3876 GCA_964541935.1 uncultured Planctomycetaceae bacterium
CGGCATGAATCTCACTAATACTATCAAAACGCGGCTCTTGCCGCTGGCACTAAATAGTGATATGATGAGCGGAGTTGGAACAGTGGATATTCAACGGAACATCAGGCCGGGAGGGGCCTCGTGATCGATACCGCAAAACGCAAACGAGTAATGTCACGATCTATGCAATTGGGACATTGTATTTGCAATCCCCACAAATCATGCCCTTGTGACGTCTTTTGTGAACATGATATCTGTCCTTGTGCCGGCGAGCAGATGGAAGTCCCCAGCGGTCCGGTTCGTCTTACCAGTCTGGTTGAACGACCGGGCTGTGCATCTAAAATCGACGCCGCGGCGCTAAGGAAGATAATAGCCGGGTTGCCCGCGGTCGACGATCCACGCGTTCTGATTGGCATGCCCGCCGGCGACGATGCGGGCGTATACCAGCTTGATGGCGGCATGACACTCGTGCAAACCGTGGACGTATTTTCGCCCTCGGTCGATGATCCATACACGTTCGGTCAAGTTGCGGCGGCAAACTCGCTCAGCGATGTGTATGCAATGGGTGCGCGGCCGATTACCGCGCTGTCGGTTGTGGGGTTCCCTATCCGTTCGGTAGCAGACGAAGTGCTGGAAAGTATCCTTCGCGGCGGCATCGATAAGATGAACGAGGCCGGCGTCGCCGTCATAGGCGGACACAGTATCAACGACCAGGAGATCAAGGCCGGCTTCGCCGTGACCGGATTGGTCGACGCGAAACGAGTCGTTTCCAATGCCGGTTTGTGCCCGGGCGATCGTCTTATACTGACCAAACCGCTGGGCACCGGTCTGTTGGCTTTCGCTGCACAGATCGGACGTACGTCCGAAGAGGCCCTCGCTGCGGCCGCCCGATCCATGGCCGCTTTGAACCGCACGGCCGCCGAACTAATGGTCGAGGCCAAAGCCCATGCATGTACGGACGTGACCGGCTTCGGTCTGATGGGACACCTGGGGGCCATGGCGGCCGCCAGCCATGTGGACGTCACTATCATCTGGGACGATCTGCCCGTGCTGCCGGGAGTGTTGCAGTGCCTGGCCGAGGATATTATTTCCGGAGCCGTGGAACGCAACCGCGAAGCGTCGGGGGAGTGTGTGCGCGCGGACGACAATATAACCCCCGCCATGTTAGACTTGTGTTTCGACGCGCAAACGTCCGGCGGTCTGTTGATTGCGGTGGCGGCAGCCCAAGCCGATGCTTTCCTGAAACAGTTGCACGAGCGGGGTGTGACCGAGGCGGCCCAAATCGGAACCGTGCGAGAACAAGGATCCGGCCAAGTCTTCCTGCAAACGACTGGCACCCGTCGCCTGCCGCCCAAGCCTAAGAAAACACCGGCAAAATCCGCAGCAAAATCCCCAACCGTGCGGGCTGAAGAAGAGCCTCTTAAACCCGCTGATAACGCTGCCGACTGTTGTTGTGCAGAACAAAGCTGTTGCGACGAGATGACGTCGGCCGATCAAGCGTCCGAGACTACCTCCGCGCCGTCCAATGTGGAAGGCAAGTTCCAAGAGTTTCTCAAAGCGGCCGCCGCGCCGGGGGCCTTGGATGCGCGGACGAAGAAAGCCATTGCGATTGCACTCTCAGTGCTTTCCAAATGTGAGCCGTGCGTGAAAATGCACATCCGTCAGGCACGCGAAATGGGCTTTACGCAAGAAGAAATTGACGAGGCCGCCTGGATGGCAATCGGCTTTGGCGGCTCGCCCTTGATGCTGTTTTATAAAACCGTGAGGAGAACCGAGTAGTCGTAAGATATCTCGATGAGGAGGCGACTGGTGCCTGGTGGTGCCCCTGGTCTTCAAAACCAGTGTGGGGTCTTAAACGGTCCCGGGTGGGTTCGATTCCCATTCGCCTCCGCCATTTTTTACCTTTTGGCGGTAATTACGTAGCAAGAGACGAACGATGTGGCGAATCATACAAAGAGGAATTCTGCCGGCCTTGCTGCTTGCATGTGGCATTGCTTCGCTCACATATGGCGTAAAGCATCACAGCGAAGAGGTGTTCGTGGAACAGGAGATCGAAATCTCGATCGAAATGCCCGAAATGCCCATGACCGCGCCGGAATTCGGTGGTGAACAGGAATTCGGTGGTGAACCGGGGTTCGATGGACCACCGTCAGATATGATGTTTCCCGGACCGCCGCCGGAGATGCAAAAGGTCAAGCAAATTGTGATGATCGGCCAGGATGATCCGGAAATGGTGCTTGTCCGCGACGTGACTATTGGTGGGCTTGTGCTTTTGCCATCCGGCGAATTGCAACGAACATACACGGGTAAGCCGCCGTCGCTGTGCCCTACGTGAGTGAAGTGACAGGAGGTCATGGTGTCCATGGCCAAGAAAAAATCTAATTCAATCGCGGCAAGACTTGCACCACGGCGGATCTGGATCCAATCCATGTTCCTCCTGGCCTGGCTCGATCCGTTTATGCTGCGCATGCACTCCATGTGCGGGCCCGTCTTCCACTGCTATTCGTGTCCCCTGGCAACGTTCGCCTGTCCTATTGGGGTGCTGGCCAATTTCAGCGCCATCCATACCGTTCCGTATATCGCAATAGGCGTGCTGGCGGTGATGGGCGCACTGCTGGGCGGCTTCGTCTGCGGTTGGCTCTGCCCGTTCGGCTTCTTCCAGGACCTCGTCGCACGAATTCCTACCCCCAAATTTACGCTCCCGGCATGGATGGGATATTTCCGCTACGTTGTGCTGGCCGTACTGGTCGTGGGTATCCCGTATTGGTATGGAGAGGCGCACGCTTTGTTCTTCTGTCGCCTGTGTCCGGTCGGCGCGTTGGAAGCGGCGTTTCCTAATACGGCCCGGCAAGCTCTTGCGGGCGAGACGCTGGTCTGGCCCACGGTCACGAAGATGTTCATTTTCGGGTGCCTGTTGGTGGCCATGCTCTTCACACGTCGCCCCTGGTGTACGGTCCTGTGTCCCTTGGGGGCTATTTACAGTCTCTGCAACTCGTTCTCGCTTTTCTACATTCGCGTAAACAAGCAGGCTTGCAACGACTGCGATCGCTGTCGATCGCTGTGTAATTATGGGCCGGGCCCCCGTCAGCCGGCCAACGAGAGACGTTGCATCCGTTGCCTCGACTGCACTGACTGCGACACGGTTGTGCTAACGAGCGTATTCGAACGTGACAGAGAAAAAGAAAGCGGAAGAAAGTCTCCTCACTCCGAAATACACACAAAAACCGAGAAACGGGGCTAAATGCTGGACACGCTGGAACGAATAGGTAGACATATAATTAATGATTTAGGGCAATCAGACCCCCAGGTCGTGTGGGTGCAATTACCCTCCGTATGACGGTATCGCTCCACTCGCCTATCTGTTAGTATGTTTCATTGGTCACTATCTTGTTGAGTTTTGTTTGCTCGACATACAACTATTGGCCGATTAAAATATGGAATCTCAAGCGTAAGGTCAGGGGACACGCTGCGATGATAAACCATAAGCCGATATATGCCGTCGCGATCGTGATAGCTCTGTTGGTGTCCGCGCCCGTCGATGCGGCCAGGAAATGGACCAGTCACGACGGGAAATTCTCTACGCAAGCCGAATTTCTCGACTTCGTTGACGGCAAAGTCCGCCTGGAAAAAAGCGACGGCAAAGTGATTGTCGTACCGCTCAAAAAACTCAGTGCGATTGACCGGCGTTGGGTGGAAAGCGAGATGCGCCGGCAACTAAAATCCAAGCCGAAATCAAAGCTGAAAGACCAGTCGAAATCCGAACCGGCAGCCGACGATTACAAAGAACCTTCCGGACCTCTCGGTCTTCAGTCTATTGAGATGAAGCTGGTTCCGCTGAATCCGGCAACTGGGCGAAAGCGTAAGAAGCCCGATCCAGCGACGCAATACATGCTCGCC
>CAZISU010000778.1:0-3876 GCA_964541935.1 uncultured Planctomycetaceae bacterium
TTTCCAAGGTCCTCGTCCTGCTGCCATGCCTGACTGAGGGCATCCGTGTATTGGACACGGTAGTTCATCGTGCCACTCCACGTCAGGGTTGGTGTCGGGCTAACCATCGCCAAGCGGTTGATCTTGAGACTCTCTCTCTCATTCGTCGGATCCGTACCGGCAATGTATTCAGCGTACGCGCTCATGCTATCGCCATCCAAATCCAAACTGGCCTCACCGGCATTCAGGAGGCTCCCAAAATAGTACAGCTCCCATTCATCAAGAATAGCGTTTGCGTTCTGATCCACGATCACGACTTCGGTAAACGCATCTAATCCGTACTGACAACGACTGGAAAGCAGCAGATCACCAGCTCCGAGGTCCTGGCTTCCATAAAGATTCAGGAAGCTGTCATCCGTCCCTGATCCATAGTTATGGTATTCCCAGATATCCGGGAGGCCATCCGTATCGGAATCACGGTCGCGCATAATCACAACCCGATCCGAAACTCGGCTGGCGCCAGCACCCGCCAAGCCAACAGACTGAGGTTTATAGTAGGTCTGCGGGTCCCTGCCATAGCCCCATGTCTCCCAACTATCCAGAAGTCCATTGCGATTCGCATCCACAAACGTGCGCAAATAGTGCGTGCTGGAATGGAGGCCTTTCAGCGCAAACGGAGCTTCGTAGCGGTACTGTGTATTGGTCCAGTCCTCCGGCGCAATCGTCACCTGAGCGTCCGGCACACCACTAAATCCAGGATTGTTGAACGACTGCACAATCACCGGCATATCGTTGGACACCGCGCCGTCCGAGCGCGCCATGCTGCTGAAGAAATCGTGCGAGCTAAAGTAGTAGAGCTTGCCCTCGATCATGCTCTTACCACCATTCTCCTGGGGCTCCTCGATGGCCAGATTAAAGGCACGCCACTCAGATTGGACCGAAGCACCCTCCTCCATGCCACTGGTTATGCTCACCCAGTACCGTCCGTTGGTCCAGGATCCACCATCGGGGCGCACATCGCCAGCGTAGAAGGGCAGGTCGTCACGATAGTTTCCATCCACATCACGGAATGGAGCCACGAGTCGCGACGTCTGCATCAACAGTGGACTGGCCATGTCAGGCTGCGTATCGCTACCATTGCCACGGAATTCCATCTGGTACCATGTGGCATCCGGATCCATCGTCCACCCCAACTCATTGCGTGCATAGACGAACGTTGTGTCATGCCCCATCGTAAACGTCGGCACCTGCGTAACCATATTGGATACAATCGCGATCGCCAGCGTGAGCGGCGTGCTGAAGTCCAGCCCATACACGGTGTTGTTCTTGTAGATGACGAACGTATAGGCATCCTGCGACCCAGTCCCACCAACACCGTGCAATCCGGCCAAGCGGAAGTCACCCTCATGCAGGTAGTTTCGTGGCTGCTCAATGAAGCGCGTAAAGAGCACATCACGTCCCTGCTTCGCCTCGATGGTGTAGCCCAGCACAAATGGCTCATCCTCTTCATCCACGGCGGCCCACTTAATGCGCGGGTAACCGCGCACCTGCCGGTCATCCGTGAGCGGAATCTCAACCTCATTCCAATCCCCCCCGCCCATATTGAAATCAGCAATTCCAGAAGGCTCATTAACGGGATCCCAATCGCCATCGCCATTGATGTCCATGAAGCCAAACACATAGTTGCGCCCCTCAACAAGATGTCCCATAGACATCTTATTGATAACGATGGCGGTATCATCCATCGAATGCTGCGCGATGGGGAAGCCATCCATGGCCGCATCACCATAAAATGTCAGTGGGATACGAAGATCACTGGCTGCAAAATAGCGAAATTCCAAGTTTGTCGGATCACCATTGAAGTTGATCGTAAGCGCCCCAGTCGCGTGATCAAGCGTGCCGTTTGCGATGCCGCCGCCAATGAGGACTCCGTCCGCTCTATCGGAAACCGCGTACTGAATTCCGTCAATCGTAAAGCTGAGAGAGAAGCTCTGTGGTGTCACCGGATTCGCCGCAAGAGTATGGGACAGTGTCTGCTCCGCTGTATCCATGGATTCAGTGTACAATCTCGCAGCCATCACATCCGTCATGGAATCGCCGTACCGACCGTGGTAGCGCGCGTTTATGTTAAGCGCAGGGGTGGGACAGCTCAACGGGCTAAGCGGGTTCTCATCTTGATCATCCTCCGTGTTGCTAGAGAGGAATTCACCGTAGTTGCTCCACCCGTCCTCATCGGGGTCAAGATGCGCATCGTAATAGGCTGGATCAAGTCCCCGGTTAAGGCTCGTCAGAGAAGGATCAAGATAGCGAACCTCCCACCAATCCGCAATGCGATCGCCATCATCGAACCGCTGTCCGAAAGTGGGTTCGAATGCGGATGGCCGACTGTCGTAATCACCGAAGCCGCCCCCCATCGTGTCGGCGTCAAAGGGATCCGTCCTCGCTAGGAATTCTGCCAGGTTGCTCAGGCCATCGTTGTCGGGATCGCCGTAAGGACCATACTCGGTGTTACCTATCACATCCGCACTGTAGACATTGAGAGCATGCTCGCGCTCCCACCAGTCGGGTAACCCGTCACCATCAGAATCCCGGTTCGGATCCCAAAGCGGCGGCTGCTGCTCTGCGAAGCTGACAGAGGTGCCGCCAACACCGGCATACATCCAACCGTTAAACGGATCAATGCCAATCCGCCAGGTACGGTCCTCTATCCATCTACCGCCATCATTACCGAGGAACAGACCATTCAGCGCGATGCCCTGAATCGACAGCAGAGGATCGTAGAGAATCGGCGGACCATCATTAACGCCGGTGACACGAGATGCGTCAGGAATATAGATACCATATTCATTGATGTTATCCCGTACGACCGCACGCTCATTGGCCTGGTCGCCGATCTGGAAGTCGAAGTTGAAGTAGCTCACGAGACCGCGCTCGTCACCGCTCAGGTTATGTTGTCCAACCTGCTGCAGTTCGTCAGTCGGTAGTGCCCGCGCCCAGATACGGGTCTCGTCCAGCTCACCGGAAAGATCTTCTCCGAAGACGGCTGAACCACCGATAGCATAAACCCGCCAGAAATTGTCTGGAAACGGGTAGATATTTTCAATAAGCGGCGGAAGGATCCGGTCCTGCTTGGTGTCAAGCAAGCCATCGACATAAAGATAACAAAAATTCTCATCTCGGATATATGCCACATGGTGCCACTGGCCGTCATTGACGGGAATCTCACCCATGATGTTGTTGCGTTCATAATCAAACCCGGAAACCCAGATGAATTGCTCCCCGTCGTCGACCCAAACACCATACGCCATGGCAAATCGTCCCAATAAAGAACCTTGATCGGAAACGCCCAGGTAGTAATTAAAGTCATCATCGGTGCGATCAGATGTATTGCGCCGCGTGATCAGTCGGCCACCAGTTTCTGTGGTCCGCACCCAACACTCAATCGTCCAGTCCTCACGCAACATGTCAAGACTATCGCCGTTCGGCAGGATCGTCGTCGCTGTCTCTTTTAGATGCCCGCTTCCGGTCAGCGTTAGATATCCGGAAAGGTCTCCTGTATTGCCTCCCAGCAGATCCGAATCCTTCGTACCAGAAATCTGATCATCAGGACGCGCGAACCGCCACACCCGAAGATTCGACAACTGACCAACAAAACCGGCGGAACCAAATACCAGATTGCCAGGGCCTGTGGCAGGTCGCCACCCCGTCTGGACTGAAGTCACACGCTCACCATCGACAAACAGGGCAAGCAGGTTCGCATCATCGCCTTCGCCCAGTTCGAAACGGGCTGCAATATGGCTCCATCTGTCACTCGCAACTGGAACCACACCCTCCTGCAGCAGAATTGCTTCACCGTGATCAACACCGTCAAAGGCTACGTACGGAACACCATTGCTC
>CAZISU010000779.1:0-3872 GCA_964541935.1 uncultured Planctomycetaceae bacterium
GAATTCACCTTAAATAACCCAATTCGGCGCCTTGACAACCCAGGCCACCTCATATACCGGCGGCTTGGCCACGAAAAGTAAGTATAACGACTCCGCCAACTCTCGATTCGGCCCGCCGAGTTTTAGTCGTCGCTTCGGAATCGCCAACCGGATGGGCATTTTTTTCAGCGGCATGAAAAACCGCATCTCGCTCACGCCGCTAGGAAAACTGCGTTCGATGGACGGCAGTTCGCAATTGCCATATTTGCTGGGCAACCTCTCGATTATGGCTTTCGAGCCGCTGTCGGAGAACGACCAAAAAACGTGGACATCGAAGAATGGTATCTCCATTTTTGAAAACAGTTCTTCCGGCTGGCACAGACGTCCTTTCGGTTGGCCCGGTGGCGGTCCCGACAAGACTACCGCCGGCAGCGAGTCTACCACCTTCACGCTTAAAAGCGAAAAAGGCGACATTGTCACCTTTGCAAAAACTTATCGCTTGCATTCCGATGAAGACAAGGAAAGTGTTACCATCACCGGCAACGGCACATGGGCGTTCAACAACCGCTTGAACATGCCCGAGTCGCTCGATTGTAAATACAACATGATTTACAAAAAAGACAACGTCTCTCTTACCCTGCCGGTCACGGTGAAGTACAAACGCCTTTCCGCAGAAGAATTGGCTAAGTTCGAAAAAGAGAAAAAGGAAAAACATGAAAAGAGCAAGACCGAACACGAAAAACGGCTTGCCAAACAAAAGGCGCCTATTACCGGTGATGAGCGACGCCGCATATTGAAGGAACTGAAATCGAATGACCAGCAAAAATTATTCAAATTGTTGATAGAACTTAAGCAAATGGAGCCGCGCGACGACAAAGTTATCGCCAAAGCCATCAAGCCGCTGCTGAAACACTCCAGCAACATGGTTCGCGAGCAGGCCGCCGATGCACTGGTCAAGTTCGCGCCCGAACTCGGGCAAAAATTCAAACTCAATAAAGACTATTCAAGCTTCCACAATTTGAACGTCACCGGCCAGCAGGTCACCGCCCGCACGCCCTTGCCCGCGGGCTTGATCGTTGCCGTCAATGATCATGGCCCCTGGTATAAAGCCGCCAAGATCGTCCGCAAGCATAAAGACGGACAAGTGGACGTCGAATTGGTCGGTTTTGGCCGCGTAAAAACGCTGCACTGGTCGAAAATCCGGCTGGCCCCGCCCGAGGTCGACCAGCCGTTTGTTAGTAAACGCATGCTGGCGAAAATCGGCCTCGGCAGTAATTCAGACAAAGATGATGCCGATGACGAAGATTCTTTCGCTGAGGATGAGGGAGACAGCGAAGAGGGAGACAGCGAAGAGGGTGACAGCGAAGAGGATGACAGCGAAGAGGATGACGGGGATTCCAAGCCCGCCGGCAAATCGGAACGTGGTTACCGCCCGTGGACAGATAACACTGGCACCTTTGCCATTGTGGCCAAATTCATTGAGGTCGAGGGCGAAAGTGTAAAACTGCTTCGCAAGAAGGATGGCAAGGAAATTAAAGTTCCGCTCTCGCGCCTAAGTAAAGCCGACCGCAAAGTGGCCGAACGACTGAAAGCGGCACCCAAACCGAGTAATCCATTCGAATAGTTTTTCTGTCATTTGACATCGAGTATTGAACATTGAGTATCGTCTACGCAATCCTGTTGCTTGCCGTGCTGCTGCTCTTGTGGCTGTTGACGGTTGTTGGTATGCCGGGTAACTGGCTGATGGTAGCCGCCACGGGGCTTTATGCATGGCTGGTGCCGCACGACGCGAGTTTCACGTTTGGCTGGGGCGTTGTGCTGTTTGTTGCTCTGCTGGCCGGGCTGGGGGAGTTGCTCGAAGCGGTCGCCGGAGCGTTGGGCGTGGCCAAGGCCGGTGGTAGTCGACGCGGGGCCGTGTTGGCTTTGGCCGGTTCGCTGGCCGGCGGACTTGTCGGCATGGTCGTGGGCTTGCCGATCCCGTTGGTCGGACCGCTGGTGGCCGCCGTGCTCTTTGCCGGCCTCGGGGCCCTGCTGGGCGCGATGGTCGGCGAGCAATGGAAAGGCCGCGACCTGGACGAAAGCTGGGCGGTCGGCAAAGGCGCCTTTTGGGGACGATTGCTAGGCACGCTGGGGAAGGTGCTCGTGGGTTCGATGATGATCGTGGTCGTGGCCGCGGCGCTGATTTTTTAGTGATCGCGATTTGGCCTACTTATAATCGCACCATTCCAACAAATTCCCCTCCGGATCGCGGCAGTAGACGATGCGTTTTTGTACGTCTCCATACGAGACTTGCGCGGTGGGAACTTTTTGGATTTCGCTGAGCAATTCGATACCCTCTTTCTTCAGTAAGGCGACGATCTCGTCTAGATCGCTGACGCGAAAGGCGAAATGTCGCAGGCCTTTGCTGTTGGGGTTGCCTTGCTCGGTGGGGCGTGTGTCTTGGGGGTTGCGGTAGCAGATCAACTCCAGACGCATGCCGGAAGGCGATTCCAGGTAGACGACGTCGGCCTCGACGGCCGTCAGGCCCGTGACCGTGTCGATCCAGTTGCCGCTGATTGTGATATCTTGCGTCTGGCGCAGGCCCAGGGTGTCGCGATAGAAGGCGGTCATCGCGGGCAGGTCTTCGACAACCAGGTTAACGTGGTCGATGTGTTCGATCATAGCGTGTTTTTTCTCCTCAACCGCCCGACTGTTTTACGGTATAGCCCATCGCTTCGAGCGTTTTTTGCAGCAGTTGACGGTGTTCGCCCTGAATCTCGATAACGCCGTTTTTGAGCGCACCGCCGGCCCCGCATTTTGTTTTAAGCTTTTGGGCAACTTCTTTGAGTTCATCGCCGCAAAGTGGGATGCCTGTGACCGTGGTCACGCCCTTGCCGCGTCGCCCCTTGGTTGAACGGCCGATGCGGACGATTCCGTCGGTCTTGGTGACGGCCGCGGCGGATTTACCGCCAGCCATATTTTTGCGCGATTTTCCACCCGAGCGGCAACCACACCGCGCAACCGGTTGGCCGCAATCGGGGCAAATCCGCCCCAGTTCGGAGGTGTAGACGGTTCGGGTTGATCGGTTGTTGTCAGTCATGCGGAGTATTGTAGCCGCAACCGCCACGATGTTAAACCATCGCATATGGTAGTCAAGCAGTTGCGGCCCTATCTTCAGGCCGCACAAGGCGAGAAAAACACCAAAGATTGGGCGCTGCAGAACACGCCCGAAATAGAGAAAACCGACCTGTACAAGAAAAGCAAAAGCCTCGCTTTTCCGGGGAAAAACGAGGCTGTACATAAGTGTACAAAAGCTCATGTAGCGGCGCAGGGATTCGAAGCGATTGACGCAACAGGCTTACCAGACAACGACTTAGGGAAATCCGGAAAAACGGGCGCTGCGGAATGCGCTGCAAATCCGATGATTTCTTGTGAAATCGACGCCGATCTGCAAGTGGTCGCCGACGCATGGCCGAGTCTGTCGGAAGCTGATCGGCAGACCATCTTGACAATCATCGAAGTGGTAAGAGGGCAAGGGCGATGATGTTGTTTTCAAAAACCCATGGGGCCCCTTAATCGACCGGAAACCGAACCAGTACACCCGCCCCCGCGCGTGCGAGGGAAGTTAGATAGCTACCTCAGAATTAATTTCAAAAATCAACCGTTAATTTAGGTAAGGAGTATTTACCATGGCTATGACTGAATCGAAAATTGAATTGACCGAACGACTAAGACGAGAGGACCGATGGAGCGAAGCATCGCGGTTCAAGGATGAGACCGTGAAAGACTTGCGGTCCAAAGGCATGAAGCGTCCAGAAGCGTCTGAGTCGGCTTGGGAGGCGATGTCAGCCGCGTATCTGCCCCTGGAGCCACCAGAGGCCTTGTCAGACGCTCCAGGTGGCTGTGAGGGCCAC
>CAZISU010000780.1:0-3867 GCA_964541935.1 uncultured Planctomycetaceae bacterium
CATAAGCTTCTTTATCTGATAGTTTATCAACCCCCCCACCACTCTCTTTATATTTCTTGGGTAAATTCAGAGAATGTTTAGTGTTTATATAGCCTACTTGTCTCCGTAGTTTGCCAATAATGTCGTTCTTTACTTTTTTGTTTATCGCTGGATTTCCATATTTGTCATTCACGGGCTTACCATCATCACCAATTAGAATGTCTTCACCATCCTTGATGTGTTCACTTTTTAATTTATCGTATATGTCGTCAATATACTTTGTTGTCATCCACACTGTGATTAGGTTATTTTCTCTATCTGTCAATTCTGCCATTGTTCTATCTCTCTATATATGGATGGGGGAAGTGTGAATATGAGTATTTGTGAGTCACGTCCCTATTATACATTATGATTTCCCGAAATACCACCCCCCGATTGTAATAATACCTAAAATAGTTATCTACAGAGGGGAGTTGATATACCACACCACCCAATAAAAAGATAATACAGAGAGAATATTCCCTGTATTTGGTCGTAAGACCTATTGTCCCCATTATCACTAAAAAATCGCTTGCTATCAGATTATCAACGAATGAGGGTTATCTATGCCACCCAATAAAAAACCCCCTTACTCACCCATAAGTAAGAGGGTAGTATGATCACACTAACCATTAGGGCTGCCCAATAGTATTACAATGCGATTACCTTATATGATTATCTCACTAAGTATAGGTTATTATATACCACACTTCTATCTTTTCTTATTTCTTTTTCTACGCCCATCCTATCAAGATGTTTAGTTATTGTTCCTGCCACAACAGGGAGTTCCTTATTAAGTTTACAGAAAGAGTGATAATGCGAGGTGATCAACTTGCGGGAGAGCTTAGTAGGTCTATTTTTCTCTGATTTTTTGTAAGTCAGCGAAAGGTGTAAATGGGCGAATCTGTGAAAAGATGTCTCTATTTTACTATCCCCATATTTACTTTCCAACATAGTCCATACTGCTCTTAATCGTCTTGATAATGTTGCTCTTTCGTATGGTTTATTTGTCTTAGAATTTCTATACCCCTCCTTGTTTATCATTTCACTAACATACCTATCGCTGTATCCTGATTTCTTAAGCACATACATTCTGTGAAAACAATCCTCTGATATCTCCACCATGTTTGTCTTACGTGATTTCCGCCCGTTGGTCCGACACGATAGAACCGTCACGAACTCTATTAGTTCTGAATAGCTTTCGTCAAGAAGTTTATTGTCTTCTAATTGTTCGGTTTGAACTAACGTCACATTATATTTCTTACATATAGCACGGATTAAATTAGTAAGACAACTTACTCTTGATAGTCTATCTCTGTAAGAATACACGATGTGCGATATGTCTTGTTTGTCTATTATTCTGAAAATCAGGGAATATAACTCTTTGCGGTCACCAAATGAGCTAACAACATTACTAAATACTAATGGTTCCTCATTGTGATAATGCTCTAATACATAAGCTTTTAGATTATCTATTTGAGTAGAAAGCATATTTTTCTGGCTGGGAGTTGAGACCCTCGCCAAAATCGCTATCTTTTTAGTCGTGTTTATATCCTCCTTTTTACTAACCCCCCATAAAAACCTAACCTCATCTTCGCTGTATTTCAAATTGCCATTATCACCCATCCTGTATGGTTTAAGCTTACCCTTTCTTACATAGTTGTATAATGTATTGGCGTGTATCCCATATTGATTATACACTTCTTTGGTAGTCATTAACGAACATGGCGATTGACCGTTATTAACTAAGGGGTGTTTGGCTGCGCCAAACACCACGTCCTTACAAACAACAGTAGATACTGAGTTGACGGGGGCAGACGATTCGGGGAGACTTGTAGAAGCTTTCATACCTATCACCCATAGGTTGGAAGTCAGACCGAATCAGATGTGTTAGACCATCTGGTTCGGTCGTTTTTTAGAACGTGGAGAAACCCGTTGAGCTAATCCACACATCTGTATTTGATCAAGTTCCCACCAAGAAGTCAAGACAATCTGAGTGTGCTTTGGGTGTTTTTGGGTGCGATTGGTTGTCGATGGAAACCCGTAGATGTTAGACAGATGTGCCAAGCGTGTGGCAGTGTGTGATTAGTGGATATGCTCCTGCTGAGCCAAATTGGTCAGGCATTTGTGCTCACTTCATGGCTCAGCAGGAGCTTCGCCCTCCCGTAAATCACACTTTGCAGTTCTCCTGGGTGCCGTCCGCAGACGCGTCTCGCTGCCCGTTGAAAAAGCCAAATGTAGCCGAGCAGGCGTCTCTGAAAATCAAAAAACGTCCACCGGCACGGGGCGGATCTCGCTTGCCTCGGCGTTTTCGGTTTCGTCTTCCTCATCTTCTTCCTCGGCCAGTTGTTTGCGGGCGTCTTCGTCGCAAACCCAGGCCAGGCGTCCCAGCAGGCGAAAGTAGATCATTTCCAGCAGCACAACCGGCGCCGCAACTATCGCCATCAACGTCAAAGCGATCGCAAGAATGTAGATCAGCAACATCAACACACTGCCCATCGCCATCACCATAGAACCGTTCCCAAACGCGATGTGTTCCGAATAATGCTGCCAAAGAAACTCCAACACGCCCAGATACACGAGTAGCCCGTACACGAAGACCAGCGACTCGACATAAAACACCAGCCAAGTCCGCCAACTTCTTCGCAGCCCCTGATACACGACCAACGATACGGGCACGAGACAAGAGCCCGCCTCAAGCATCGATAGCAGAACGATGGGGAACAGAATCACGAAGCAAAAAACGTAGAAAAACGCCCTGGCGTTCTCGAATCCGGTCAGCGGATAGGTCAAGAGCCAGGCGGCCACCACCGAGGTCAGTACGCTATTGATTATATAGAACGATTCCAGAAAGTAATCTCTAAAAGCAAACCAGGGCCATTCTTCGATTATGCGGTTACCGGCCGCCGATTCCTGCAAAATCGTCATAAAGCAGGCCGAACTGGGAACTGCCACGAACATACCCGACAAAACGACTATACCGCAAGTGTACGCGTTAGCTATACCGTCCTCGTACGCATTAGCATTGCCGCTATCCATCGCTACTGCCAGCAGCGGAAGCCAAAGCACGCTTATGAAGGAAAGGACCGACCAATAAACGATGGCCCCCGGCTCCAGCAAAAAAACAAGCACACCCTGCACCAACGGCCATTGCGGCGGCGTTGGCCGAACCAACGGCTTGTGTATCAGCACACGTTGCGTCCGTCCCTCATAAGCGGCGGCGGTCCCCTCGCCGACGGCATCCGAGTCCTGAGTGGCCGAGATATCTGAAATGGCGTAAGATTCGGTCTGGCAGTTGGCCACCGTCGTGTTGCCCGGGATCGGCAGGACCGGGCCCGAGTGTTCGCCCTGCGCGATTATCGGCCGCGCTTCTTTTTCCGCTTCACGAAGGGCATAGGTACCGACTTTTATGCAGGCGGCTATGCCGGTATCCGGCGTTTGAGAGATTACGGACGTGCCCGGTATCACCAAAACGGCGCTGCACTTGGGGCACGGCAACTTCTTGCCCGCCTTCTCGGCCTTCGCCTTCAACTTCGCTCCACAACTCATGCAGAAAAAGTGCCGATAATCCGCATCCGGCTGACTCATCCCGGTTGCCCTCCATAGTGAACGGTTACGGTAAATTACTCGCCCCAGCGATCAGGGCCGAAAATCGCCCTACGTGCCGGTCCGCATCGTACCATTAGAGCGGCCAGCCGTACAAGACTTTCCGGCACAGTCAGCCGTGTCCTCTGAAACCAAAAATTTTAAAAATCGTCCACCGGCGCGGGGCGGATTTCGCTTGTCTCGGCGTTTTCGGTTTCGTCTTCCTCATCATCTTCCTCGGCCAGTTGTTTGCGGGCGTCTTCG
>CAZISU010000781.1:0-3866 GCA_964541935.1 uncultured Planctomycetaceae bacterium
GGTAACGATCGGCTTCCCGCTAATAGCAACATCAATATAGTTGGAGGTGTTCTAGATTTGGGTGGGTACACACAACACTCATCTGGTTCAATAAGCTTTCAAGGTGGCACAATTCAGGGAGGAACAATCTCTAAGTCCGGTGACGATTATGATGCTCAAAGCGGGACGGTCAGTGCCATACTCACGGGAAATGCTGGTCTAAGAAAGACTGGTAATGGTACATTCACCCTTTCCGGTAAGAATACCTATGAAGGTCCAACAAGTATCTTAAACGGGACTTTACGACTAGGCGCAAACTCTGTTCTGCCATCGGGTACTGAATTTAATCTAAGCTCCGAAGCTACACTCGATTTGAATGGTTTCAACTGTAGGCTTTCGCAAGTCAACGGCACAGGTGCCGTGGCCCTTGGCTCAGGTTGGTTCATGTTGCGAAATTTTACTAACACGACCTTTGATGCACGCATGACTGGCCAAGGACAGTTTCTCAAGTCTGGCACCGGCATGTCAGAACTCACTACCACCAACACTTACAGTGGTATCACTAAAGTGCTAGGTGGTACTTTACGTCTTAGCAATCCTGAATCGCTACCAGGAGGAACAGAAGTTAGCGCAACAGGCAGTCCACTTCAATTGGGTTGCAACAGCCAGGATCCATTGTGGCCGAACGATAAAGGGGGAGTTGTGGAACTTGCAAGCGGGAATTTCACTCGCAGCCTAGGACAGGGACCCGGACAGGTTTTTTTCGCTCGATCCACGGGTGGTGGATTCAGTGCGGCGGGGGCTGAACGGATTGTGAACATCGGCAGCAATTCGGAACTGCTGACTTGGGGTAGCGCAAATTTTCTCGACTTCGGCTACCCGATGATACTGAGTTCGCCGACCGCTGACGCTACAGTCGATTTCCAGAACCCAATGGACTTCGGCAATAACTCGACCAGGGGTGGCGTGTTTCGGGTCGATGATAGCGCCGCTGCAGTTGACGCTAAGCTGAGTGGTGTTTTGAGTGGTGCAGGAGTATTGAGTAAGAAAGGAAGCGGAACTCTCTTGCTAACCGCAGTGAACAGCTATACCGGAAAGACCAGCGTCAGTGAGGGCACCTTGCGCATCGGTGTGGCGGGCGCTCTGCCCGCAGGAAGCACGTCGCTCTACGCGGGCAATAGCGCCACACTTGACTTGAACGGATTCAACCATACTGTGGTTAGTTACGGGGGATGGGGGACAATCGCCTTGGGCGGCGCAACTCTTACCGTCAATCCGACGGGTTTGTTGGATGTCGTTGCTACCGTGACTGGTGCGGGCGGGCTCACCAAAACCGGCAACGGAACCCTGCGCATGTTTTCCGCAAACACCTATACCGGCCCCACGATTGTCTCTGGGGGAGTACTGCGGCTTGAGAATGCAAACTCGTTGCCGGGAGGCACCGATGCCACCGGCGGAATAAGCAACCTCGTGCTGGATGGCGGCGTGCTGGATATTGCTGGCAGCGGATTCTCTTTTCTTCGTGGCGTCGGAAGTGCGCCAGACCAGGTTAAATTCACTTCCTCGGGAGGTTTTTCTGTGTCCTCCGGCGGTAGCCGTATTGTCAACCTCGGTGGGAACTTAAGTCCGGTTACGTGGGGTCAAGGGGGGTTCGTGCCTGACGGATACAACCTGACACTCTCATTGCCAACCTCGCTTGGAACGCTCAACTTTCAGAATCCGATCAACCTTGGAAGTCAGATTCGTACCGTGCAGGTAGACAAGGGCGCGTATGCTGGACCTACACCTCTGGTCGATGCCATTCTCAGCGGGGCGCTAACTGGCAACGGAGGGTTAAACAAGACGGGTTCTGGAATGCTCACTTTAGAGGGCGATTGCACCTATTCCGGTGTCACGAGAATCACTGACGGCACACTCCAAATCGGCAACGGCGGCGCACAAGGAAGTCTCGTCGGAGACGTTGAAAACCATGGTACGCTTGCTTTTAAACGGTCAGACCATTACACGTACTCCGGATCTATAAGTGGTTCAGGGGCGGTTAAGATTGGCACCGAGAATGTGTATGATCATTATGTCGGACTGGTGGTGCTGTCCGGTGCCAACAGCTACACAGGAGAAACGAAAGTATCACAAGCCATATTACGGCTGGAACACCCACAAGCCCTGCCCGGTGGAACTGGTCCAACAGGAGGAACCAGCAATCTGATCTTGAAAGGTGATGCTGGCTCGAACTATTCAGGTATTCTTGAACTGGCTGCAGGCGACTTCCTCCGCGGCTTAGGCACCGGCCCTGACCAGTTCCAGTTTTGGAGCCATGGCGGATTCAGTGCTATAGGTGCTCCGCGGGTCGTGAATATTGGCGGTGTCTCTGCTACAGTCAGATGGGGAGAAGAGGGCTTTTTAGGCAATCGAGCTTGGCTATATCTTAGTTCCAACGCCGCGACTGATACACTCGATTTCCAAAACCCCATTGAACTCAATGGAGTTCAAACATTTCACGTGGCCAACGGTTCGGCAGACATTGACGCTAAGCTTAGCGGTGAGCTTAGCAAAGATGGCTTGATCAAGAACGGGGCCGGTACGTTGGAACTGTCTGCCGCCAACACCTACACGGATAGCACCACGGTTTCCGAGGGCGTATTGCGACTGAATCATGAGTTTGCTTTGCCGGGAGGTATAGACGTAACCGGAGGAACAAGCAATCTGGAACTCAACGGCGCAGTGGTGGAACTGGCGCACGGCGACTTCTTCCGCGGTTTGGGGACCGGTCCCGATCAGGTCCAGTTTAATTCTCGCAATGGCGGCGGATTTAGCGCATCTGGCGGAACTCGCGTTGTAAACCTGGGCGGCGACTCGGCCGAGTTCAGGATGGGAAATGCTTACCCGCTGATGCTTGGATCTCCCAGCGCCGACTCGACCGTGGAATTCCAGAATCCAATAAAGCTCAGCGATACTTCGTGGGTCTCTTCGAGAATACAGGTGGCCGACGGCACCGCGAACGTTGATGCCCGCTTGACAAGCCCTGTAACTGGCAACGGGGGAGGCTTGATCAAAACCGGCGAGGGCACGCTCGCTATGGCTGCCGAAAACACCTATATCGGTGACACCGCGATAAGAACCGGCACGCTTTTGGTCGAGGGATCGTTATCGCCAACCGGAAAAGTGTTCGTTCAAAACGACGGTGTATTGGCCGGCACGGGGTCAATGGGCGCGGTTACAGTAGATCCCGGTTCGCGTATTGTTCCAGGCAATTTCACCAATCGTATTGGAACACTCACTTTGAACGGTAGCCTTTCTTTAATATGCGGAGCATTAGCCGAATTCGATCTGGAAACGCCTGGGCACAGCGACCATATTTCCATGCTGTCCTCTACACTGCAACTGGATGGACAGCAGTTTTCGGATTTTATGTTCACGCCCCAAGTCGGTTTTGGTCCAGGTATCTACACGCTGATTACCGCCGACACGACCCAAGGCAGCCTGGGGAACAATCTGAGTGGCATCATCGGCGGACTTGACGCTTCCCTTTCCACCTTCAACGGCGACCTGGTGCTCACAGTTATCCCAGAACCATCCACCTTCATTTTGCTCATCATTGGTGCTGCTGGCCTTCTCGCCTGCGCTTGGCGACGAAGGCGATAGCCAACGGGCATAGATGAGATCAAACGCCAGGCATTAGGTGCTGTTATAAAAGGCGTACCATTGATATATCAACCTTGGCTGTTGTCGTAGCAATTCTCCCAAATTTCGTTTGATGTGATATAAATCATAAAACCACCCTTTTTCGAATAGCCGTCAGTGATAGCCAGTCTCCCTGGATCGGGTGGATAATCCACCGGCAATTGACGCTGGAGCATAAAACGGTCGGGCGGAGGTTCCTGGGATAC
>CAZISU010000782.1:0-3866 GCA_964541935.1 uncultured Planctomycetaceae bacterium
CAAATAACGGTTACAACTAATCGAACGCATCCCCCAAATCTTCCCCTTCCTTCTCACCATAAGTAGGGGCGACAGCCTTTTCTGCCACTTTTTCAGCCGCTGGCGGCTTCGCAGCCACAGGCTCCTCCACCTTTGGATCAGCCTGAGACTTGTTATCACGACCCACGGCCCGGGCTTGGTTCACCTCCAAGGCGATTTTGTCGACCGCCCCTGGGTCGAGAAATTTGTCGAGGAGTTTCCGCGTGTCGTTAAAAAGCGTGTCGATTTTCTTTTTGGCCCAGTTGTCTTTAACCGCGACTTTCTCCTGTTGCCGGTCCAGCGTACGTAAAAATTCCGCCCGCGTTTTCAAAGAGCGAAGCTCGTTTATGCACGACTTGGCCGCATCCCAATCGGCCGTTTCAAGGTGCTTTCTCGTGCGCACGATGAGCACCTCGCGGCGAGTCACGATGTCGATCAGTTTTTCCTGCACGCCGGTCACGAAGCCTTCCATTTCAAGTCGTTCGTCCACGCCCGGAACTTCGGCCGTCAGGCTCTCGTTCAAGCCGGGCACGATCGGCAACCGCGCCAGCAGAACCCCACCCGATTTGACAACCAGGATTCGCAAAGGGCTGTCGATGGCCGGAATCTCCACGGTCCCTTTGGCATCGGTTCGGCCCACGGGAGTTGTTTTCTTCGAATCGGGCAAGCGCGACAAAACTTCGTAGGCACAAAGCGGCTGATGCGGCTCGACGCGCGCCTTCAATGTCAGCCGCGTGGATTTGCCCACCGGGCGGACGGCCAGCGCCAACTGCTCCACCCGACCGCGGCGACGGCCCGACAACGGACTATGCATCCCCGAATGCAACTTGCAATGGAACCCCCGTTCTTCAATCTTATCCACCACCATAAAAGTCCAAGGTACTTCGATCACGCGACGCAACTTGCCCTCGCGGTCCAGATATCGGACCATGGGACGAAACACGTCGCCCAGCGCAAGTGACTCAAGCGCACCGTCACGCATCGAAAGACCGCCCGCGCGAAGACGCAGGTTGACGTCTTTGCCTTTGGACGATGCGATACGGGCCAAAGGCGCGAAGGCCTGCCAGACGGCATCGAAAGACGCGTCACAAAGCTTGCTCGATTGCGCTATGTTCTGCTCGGCGATGGCGCTGAAAACCTGCGTACGAATATCGAACTCGCGGGCAGCTACCCGATACCCTTTGGGGCCGGGCGCGATGGCCAGGAGCATGATCTTGTCGAATTCCTCGCAACCTGGGGGCAATAGCTGGGCGCTCACGGCGCCGATGTTGTCGACAATCTGGTGCCGTAATTGGGGTGAGACCGACTCCGCTGCGGTCGAGACATCCCAGGCGGCTCCAATCACCGTTTCGAAACGGCCCAGCAGTGCTTCCTCAAGATCGGCTTGTAGTCGCGCGTTCAGTTCGGCCGTGGGCTGCATGGCCACAATCAGGCGAATCCTGTAAGGGGTCAGCTCCCAAACCGATTGTGCTGATGCCGACGTTGTCAGCACCAACACGGCCAGCAGCAAGCTCACCGACAGCCACCAGTTCCAAGCAAGTTTATCTTTGTATAACATTTCAGTATTTATTATCCGTAGGGTGCGTGCTTGCACGCACCATGAACTTCCACATATTATTTTGCAGACGGATTGTCCGGCCCCACAACGTGCCATTGCTCCACGTTCTGGTAGAGCATAACCGGCCGCTCGCCGACACCCCGCAGATTTTGGTTATGAGCGAAATGATCGCTTAGTTGCCACAGTGGAATCACCGCCACGTCGTTGTGGGCGATGCGGTGGATCTGCCGCAGCTTGCCGCGAACCTGGCGCCAATCGGTTGCACTGTCGAGTTGCCTTAGGGCCAGGTCCATGTACGCACTGGAGCCGCGGGCCGGGCCGTTTTCGCCCAGCAGTTCGCGGGCGCTCACGATCGGCTCCCACATGGGCAACTCGGCGTACAGCAGGTCCGCATCCTGCGGAACTTGCTCGATGCAACCGGGTTCGAGTTCCCGCAAGGTGATCTCGATTCCCACCGCCTTGAGTTGCTTCTGAATATGCGAACATGCAACCCGCGCCACCTCGTTGGGCGGATAGGCCAGCACCAGTTTTGCAATGGTTTGAATGGCCTCGGGTTTTTTCTTATCTTTCTTCTTATCCGCTTTTTCAGCCGGTTTTTCAGGTTTCTTTTGGGCCGTTTGTTTCGTCGCAGCGTTATTCTCTTTCGCCGCAGCGGCCGCTTTTTTGGCCTTTGCGGCAGCCAACATGTCGACGGCCACGCCAGCCAGGGCGATTGCCAAATGCGGCTCGTAAGGACGCGGCTTGATCGTCGTATCGTAGGCGTAGCCCAGCGGGTCGTCGTACGATTCGCCTTGTAAAAACGGCCCGCTGATCAGGCCCGAACCGGGCGTTTTCTCGCCGCCCAAAAGGTGATCGAGAATCGATTCGCGATTGATACCGTAAATCAACGCACGGCGAAACGTCCTTTGCGAAAGCAGCGTCTTTTGCACGTTGGGGATCAGGCAGTGAACCAAGGGCACGGCATAGGGTCGCACCACAACGCCCTGCATCGAACGAACCTTGCTCAAATCCCAAGGGTTCACGCGGTCGATCAGCTTGATCCGCCCGTCGCCCAACGCGCGCACCATCTCACGATCGTTTGTGAAAGTGCGCTCCGCAATTTCCATGGGCTGGCCGTCTTCCGCGGCGAAATAGTTCTTATTGGCCACGTAGATCACTTCGTCATCACGGCGCTCGGCAACGTGATATGGGCCGTTGCAAAGGTTCAGCCGCTCGGGCCAAGCCTTGCCGGTCGAATACGGCGGCAATACGGTTTGCAACAGGGCGTTGGGACGCACGTGTGGGCGGGTCAGATCGATTTGCACTTGGTAGACGTCTGCAACCGACATGCCGCTCAACAATTCCGACCAGGTGGCCGAGTACGAGGGGTCGCCCGGTTCGGCCATGACTAAAAGCCGCCGCACTACATCGGTGCCGCTGAGCGTGCCGGCCTGCTCGGGAGGAAATGAATCCTTCGTCCCCGCCACTGCCTCGGACCATTGTATTCCCGGCTTGAGTTGCAGCGTTATGCTGCGATCCAATTCCGAGATTTCCATTTCGCCCAAGGGGCAGCGATAGATGCCGCCCTCGGGGCCAGTGCCTTCGTATTCGCTCAAGGTTCGATTGAAGAGCCGAGCGCCGCGGCGAGTGGCCCAATCGCCCCACAGGCCGCACGGACGACCGCCGATTTGCCCCACGGCGGTGGGCATGTTCACTCCCACTACGATCCGCGGGTATTTCTTATTGATCGCCGCAATGTGTTCTTTCGCGCCGGGCAGGCCGGGCCAGATGCGCGCGATCTGTCGCCCCGTACTGTCGGCCTTGCGAAAGTCGCCGGCCGCGAAAGCCTGACGACTGGCCGCCAACAAGGCCTCGGCCTCGCCTTTCAGACGTCCGTTCCACTTTAACACGGTTGCCTGCTGCGGGAAACGTTTTGCCAACGCGGCCACCAGCGTTCGCGCCGCGGCGTAATCTTTTTTGCTCACATACTGCTCGACCAGCTTGCCCGTGGCGGCGCCCAAAGCGGCGGCCACCATGGGGTGCTGAGGATTGAGGCGGTGCAGTTCGCGCAGCAGGGCCAGAGCGCCGCGATATTGTTTCTTCGATTGCTTCAGACCGGCCTCGAGATAAAGGTAATCCTGTAACGCCTCCGCCAAGCCCGGCAAAGCGGGGTCATTCGTTTGCAAGTAGGCCAGATAGTCGAAGGCCTCTTCGAGGTTGCCCTCGCGCATCAGATCCATGGCCTTCTTCAAGACCAACTGCTCGAAAAGATCGATCTTTTCCACGGCTCCCCAACGCAGCTCGTAGAGCG
>CAZISU010000783.1:0-3864 GCA_964541935.1 uncultured Planctomycetaceae bacterium
ACGTGTGCCATCACACAGGCGCCCGCGAAACGGCCGATGCCGATGCAGCCCTCGACGATGGCCGAGAACTCGACACCCTTGCCACTAATCAGATCCCAGCCTCCGCCTTCCGATCCAGTCCAATAGAGGTTGCGATAGATCCAGCGGTCCCAGACGACGCCGGAAAAATGTGGTTCGCAGCGGAAGTTACCCCACCAGTCAACACATTTCAAGCCAGTCTCCGGCTTGTCCGATTTGACGATCTTCCAAGTGGGATTGCCGCTTGGCTTGGTGTGATCGGTTCGTACGGCCACGCCCGGGCAACTGCTATCAATAATCACCCAGCCCTTGGCTGCGGATCCGTATTGGCCATTACAATCGCCCACTAGCTCGCAATACGAACCGGCGGCACCCTTATTGGCCGGATACAAGTTCGCCTCAGCATACGTGTCGGGGCGAATAATCACGCGGTGCCCGCCCTTCCCGTCCGGCACGGCCGCAAGGCCCGCCTGAATCGTATGAAAGGCCTTGGCCCAAGTGCTGCCGTCGGAATTGTCGCCCAACTTCGATACATAAATCGTCGTGCCCTTGTTGCCCGTGTAGTCCTTGGCGGCCGGGTCGAATGTCGCAGCAGAAAGGCCCGCAGACCAAAGACTCACCGAACATGACGCTATAAACATCAAGGCATAAATATTTCTTCTGCAATATTTCATTGTCTCTTTTCCTTTAGTTGTAGTGGATTGCGCGGCGGGGCGATTTGCGAGAACAAGTCGGCCGGCCAAAGCCCCAGCCGCTCGAAACCCTTGGGCAAAGCTTGCTTGAATTGCACGTATGCCTGAACTTTTCCCTTGGTAGTGAAGCTAACTGCCTTTGCATCATCGCCGGGTGTGAAAACGCTGTAGCCAGCCAAAATGCTATCTTCGAGATCAACATGCAACTTTCCTGTCGGACTATGACCTTGGGTGCAAAGGATGCCGGTCGATTTGCCACCCATTTCCGGCTGTGTGAAGTTGAGCACGATCATGCGGCAATTGACAAACTTAGCACGGGCACAATGGCTGGCATATGATATGGCCACGGCATTGTCGGGATGAACCATCGTGCAATCTTCGAAAACTATGTGCGGATATGCGGGCATGGTTTTTTCCCACCCGCCTATCAGCACGGCCGCGGTGTCGCCCACGAAATCGAGCGACAGGAAGTAGCTGCGGCGGAATACGCTGGGCTCTTTGGGACGCACGATGGGATAGCATACACCTCCGCCGAATGCACGTCCGGTTCCCACACAGTCCTCGACGATGACCGTGAACTCTTCGCCGCTCTTATCGGTCAGGTCCCAAAATAACCCGCCATCGCTGCCGGCCGTGTACAAGTTGCGAAATATCCAGCGGTCACAGATGATCGAGGAGAACGTTTCTTTATTGTTACCGTGTGACCAGTTTTTGTCGGTCGCCCGGATCGATCCCCACCAGTCCCAACTCTTGAACCCTTTTTCCGGGTCACCCGAATCGATCATCACCCAGCCCTTGCCGCCCGAACCGAGACTACCGTCGAAATCTCCGATCAGGGCATTATACGACCCCGCCGCACCCTTGAAGGCGGGAGCGAGATTCGCTTCGATATATCTATCGGGGCGAACAATGATGCGGTGGCCACCCCGTTCGTCCGGAACGGCTGACAGTGCTGACTGGATCGTATGAAACGCCTTGGCCCAACTGCTGCCATCGGAGTTATCGCCCAGTTTGGAGACGTAAATGGTTGTGCCCTTATTGCCCGTGTAATCCTTGGCGGCTGGGTCGCATGTCGCGGCCAAAAGATTCAGTGAACAGGCCGATATAATTAGCAAAGCGTAAAAGATTCTACAGCAAGATTTCATGGTCGTTTGTCCTTTGGTTGTTGTGGTCAGAAAATATTGGTTTGATTGTTCCAAATGGTGTATTTAACGGTGGCTCGTTCTCCGAAACCCCGTTGGGGTTTTCTTTGCCCGCCAACCTTGCAACCCAGGGTAGCCGCTGCACGGCAACCCTGGGCTATAATATTCCAAGCCCTTCGGGCTAATCAATTTAGACAAACTTGGAACTACTGTCATTAATCAATACTTAAAACTCACTTCATATTTATTTCCCGGCTGAGTTGCAAAGCTGATGACGCGGGTCTCTTTATCCAGTTTGAAAGCGACCGGTCCACCGCTGGAAATGTCCACCGTTTCCCAAGGCTTCGCGTACTTTAATTTACAGACACGGCCCTTGAGGCTCTTGATCGCGGCGTGGGTGACTTTGCCATCCTGCCACGTTGCATCGACCGCAAAAGCACCGCGAGCTTTCAAGCCCCGATAATGGCCCGAGGCCCAGTCGGCGGGCAAAGCCGGTAGCAGTTCGATGAACCCTTGCTGGCTTTGCAGCAGCATCTCGATTATGGCGGCAGTGGCGCCCAGTCCGGCCTCGATTTGGAAGAGTCGTCCGATGCCCCATTGTTGCGTCAGGCCCAGGTTCCGCAATTCATTGCCGCAGGTCAAGAGGTTGTCGAGAGTAACCCCTTTGGCCATGCAATGCAGATTATCCAGAGCCGAATCGCCCTCACCCAGTCGGGCGTACAGACACGCCAACCACGGATAGCTCCAGCCGAAATTGTGGCTCCGCCCCTGCGCTTCGCGCAAGGCCACAGCCTGGCGGGCGACGGACACCATCTCCGGCGTGGCCGTCTGAGTGAATTCATCGCCTGGGAACAAGGGGTATATATGTGAAAAGTGGCGGTGATTGGGACGCTCGGCCAAGGGTTCTGGCCATTCTTTCAGAAGCCCTTCCTTGGTAACCGTGTAGGGCAATACATTATCGTGCAAATCCTGCCAGACGGGCCACAACTCCTTGTCAACGTCGAGAATCTTACCCGCCTCGAGCAAGTTTCGCATGACTTCCCGCACCAGTGCCGTGTCCAGGGCGCAATGCACGTAGTTGACGAAACCGTTAGGCGGCACGTTCTCGGGCGAATGCGTGAAACCGGTCACATAGCGGCCGTCGGCATTCTTGACGAGATAGTCTTTGTAGAAGAGGCCCACCTGCTTGATAAACGGATAGGCCCGTTCGGCCAGGAACTCGCGGTCAAGCGTATACTCGTAATGATACCAATAGTTCTGAGCCAGCCAGGCGGCGGCACCCGTACAAAAACCGCCCTGCGGCGACCAGGTGTTGGAATCGCCTCCGATGAGCACGTAGAAGAGTATGCCCTCGCAGCCGGTTACATTCTTGGCGTTTCGCTTGCCTTGCTCGACGATCGATTCCAATTGGCTGAACAAGGCCAGATGACATTCGTCCAGGTTGGCCGAATTCACCAGCCAATGGTTCATCTGCACGTTCATGTCGGCGTGCCAGTCGCAGTCCCACGGGGGAGACAGATTACGATTCCAGATACCCTGCAAGTTCGCCGGCCGACGCCCGGCCCGGTTGCACGACATCATCAGATAGCGTCCCATCTGAAATACCATTTCGGCCAGTTCGGGCTCGTATTTCCCTTTCACGGCCCGCGAAATTAGCTCGGCCGTGTCGGTCGAGCCGGTCGGAGATGCAGGCTCGCCTAGCGACAGATCCACGCGGTCGAACATGGCGCGGTGTTCGGCGATGTGCCCGTCGAGCATGGCTTGATAACCAATCTTAACCGCCGCATCAATATTTTTACGGCAAATCGGCTTGGGATTGTGGTCGCCATTGCCCGCATCGACGGCAACCAGAATCAGTAGTTCTTTGACTCCTTCGAATCTTAAGGCCGCTTGTTTTGGCTGCGTGGTGACTTTTTCGAGACCGCCAGCAGCAACGGCCTTGGCCAGTACGCTCGACTTCACGCCCTCCTGAAAAACACCATCGACGGCCAGTTCATCACCGGCTGCCGACG
>CAZISU010000784.1:0-3861 GCA_964541935.1 uncultured Planctomycetaceae bacterium
CTTCGTCGGTGGGAATCGAGAAGGGAACGCCTCGTAGAGTGACGTCGCCGACGGGCAGTGTCGAGTAGGCCGTGTGGCTGGCTCGGCGATTTAGGGTGATCTGATCGGTCGGCAGCGTGATCTCCACAAAGTCGCCCTCTCGCGGTGCACCAAGATCGTAAGGTGCAACCACGGTTCCGCTGGCGTTGGGGAATTCTGCCAGCGGCACTTGCCCGTCAGCGCCCCAGCCCACGTATGCCCAATCCGAAATGCCGGCGGTTTCGTTCGACTGGTCACCCCAGCGGATTCCGTTGTAGGGATCCAGCGGGATTAAATCTTTGTAGGCCAGGACCTCGCCGAAGGAAACGTCGTCGACATAGAGCTGCGCGCTTTGCGCGACCGGATCGACGTCCATGCGGAAGTTATGCCACACGCTCATGTCCAGCGCGTACCAAGGCGCCGAAGTGAGCGGATGCCCGACGCCGATGGCGTCGTCTTTTATGCGGATAACGAAAAGGTCGGATTTTCCGGCCACCGGCGACGGCGAATATATGGCCATGGATGCCGTTCTTTGCGCGCCGAAGGGCGTGTCCTCGATTCGCGCTCGCCAGGCGATGCTGCCGGCGGTGGCGAAATCGGCCCCGGCCGCCACGGCGTCGTCGCCTAGCTGATTGTATGAGTGGTATGCGGTTATGTTCTCGCTGGTGTCCATCCGCAAAGAGTCGTCCGCGTTGAGCGAACTGTATGAGGGATCGTCGATGGTCCAGATGGGCGTAGCGGCCGGATCGTGGGGCATGATCGGCCCGGTCCACAAACCGGCTTGGGCGGGGGCCGAGATCATCACGATCATGACGAGCCCAGCCAATAAAGTAGTTGCTACTAGTCTCATTATTGCACCTCCATAAAAAAGTGAATTTAAAAGGGAGTTGAGTTGTTAATCAAAGTCCAATAAATATCGTGCCGCTTCTCTGTTCTCTGGTTGTGATTCCCGGGGGTTTCAGCTTCCCCGTCGTCGTGTCAGGGTCGTTATCGCCGCGATTCCCAACAGCAGCACGAGAGTGCTCGGCTCTGGGACCGGTACGGTTTCAACGGTCATGCCGTAGAACCAGGATCGCTGGCGATGGTCGCCGGCTGCCATGGTTCCCCAGTCCTGCAATGTGACGGTTGCCAGCGTTTTGTCGGCAAACTCGGCCGGCAGGCTGACTTTTTGCACGTCCAACTGGACTTGGTAAGATCCACCCGTTCCGGCCCAACCCTGACCCGCATGATTGGGATCGAGAGTCGTGGTGTAGCTGCTGGTTCGCACCGCGTCGCGAATGTCGCGATTGCCTAACAGCTCATACTCGTAGATCGTTCCGTCGGTGGCTTCGAAGATGAGTTTCGCCAGGGCCGGTTCGCCGCTGGCGCCGGCATAGGTGTTAATCAGTGTGTAGACGTCGCTCACACCTTCTTGGTTAACGTCGATGACGATCTGGTTGAGCTCGCCATGGTCAACTGCCGCGCCCTCGCTATCGTAGCGACTGTCCCAGTAGTTTGCGACCGTGTTGCCGTCGTCGGTGGGAATCGAGAAGGGCACGCCTCGGAGCGTGACATCGCCGACGGGCATTGTCGAGTAGGCCGTATGGCTTGCTCGTCGATTTCCTTTGAGTGAGTCGGTTGGCAGCGCGATCTCGACGAAGTCGCCTTCTCGCGGTGCATTTAGATCGTAAGGTATAACCGTGGTATCGGTAGCGTTGGGGAATTGTGCCACCGGAACTTGACCGTCGGCGCCCCAACCGACATATGCCCAATCCGAGATACCGGCCGTTTCGTTCGACTGGTCTCCCCAACGGATTCCGTTATAGGGATTCAGAGGGATTTTGTCTTTATAGACGAGCACATTGCCGAAGGAAACGTCGTCAACGAACAACTGACCGCTTTGCGCGACCGGGTCGATGTCCATCTTGAAATTGTGCCACTCGGTCATGTCGAGTGCATACCAGGGCGCTGATGTGTACGGATGCCCGACGCCGATGGCGTCGTCTTTCATGCGGATAACGTAGAGGTCGGATTTTCCGGCCACCGGCGACGGTGCATAGACGGCCACGGATGCCGTTCTTTGCGCGCCGAAGGGCGTTTCTTCCATTCGCACTCGCCAGGCGATGCTGTCGCTGGTGGCGAAGTCGGCCCCGGCCGTCACGGCGTCGGGGCCCAATAGGTCGTACGAGTGGTATGCGACCATGTTGTCGCTGGTGTCGATTCGCAAAGAGTCATCCGGGTTGATCGAACTGAATGCGGGGTCAAGAGTACCACCCCATACCGGCGTAGCAGCAGGGTCGTCGGGCATGATCGGGCCGGTCCAGTAGCCGGCCTGCGCGCCGACAGTCGTCAGGGCCGTCAAAATCAGTCCGGCCAAAAAAGCAGTAGTCAATCGCATTGTTGCACCTCCATAAACATCAAAAATTAGAGATTAACGTGTTAACTCAAGGTTCTTCACTGTGTCTTCTTCACTGTGGTGCCTCTTCCCTGTTCCGCAATGAATTCGAGCAACTCCTTGTAGTTTCATGAAGTGATAATATCTGCTCTCTATTTGCCGTAAAACCAGTCGACGGGTATGCGGGCCACGTGCAGGCCGTCGCGGGCGTGATAGGCCACGACAGCCCGATCGTCGCCGATAAACTCTATGCATTGGTACCCGAAGTCATCTTCCGGATCGCTGACGATTTTACGCTGATGGACGAACGTTTTTCCTTCGTCCTTCGAAATGGCCGAGCTGAGCGTGCAGCTACGGCGGATCCTGGGATCGACTTTGTCTTTCGATTGTTCGCTGATCCAAATGAACAGCAGGTCGCCGGTTGAGGGTATGCGCCGCACGGTGGGCAAGCCCGCGTAGGGCATTTTTAGCTGCTTGATGGGCTCGCCCTTCGACCAGGTTTTGCACCCGTCTTCGGAATAGGCACGCACCGGGAACCCGCTATAAGTGCGGGCAAACATCATTACCCGGCCGTCCTTCAGTTCGACCCCGTCGGGTTCCTGCACCTCGATGGACTTCATGTCGACGAAGTTCTCGCTTGCGTGCCAACTGTGGCCGTTGTCGTCGGAATAGAAGGCCATGCCCACGTAGCCGTTGTGGTCGTGCGAACTGGGCATGTGCGCTTTGTAGGCGGCCATGGCCACGATCCGCCCGCTCGAGAGCGTGAAGAGCTTGTCGTTATGCACCAGCACGTAGCCGCGGTGCGGGGTCATGCAGATCTGGTCGCTCCAGGTCTTGCCCTCGTCGGTGCTGCGGCGGACGTAGTTGTGGGCGAAGTAGGGCTTGGCCGGATGCGTGTTGTATATATACGACAGCAGGATATGGCCGTTGGCGAGTCGCAGAAAACTGGGATGCTTGTATCGGAGGCTGCTCGGGCCCTTCGGCCTCTCGATCAACACAAACGACTTACCCCACGTTACACCCTCGTCGCTCGACTTAACGCCCATGATCGCGCCGTCCTTGGTATAGGACATCAGCAGCGTGCCGTCCTTGAGTTGCACGAAATCGCCGGGCATGCCGCGCGGCCCGCGCAGACTCTTCTTGACTTTGACCGCCAGGGTGTCTTCGATCTTCTCGGCTGCGAAGATATTCGGTGTTGCCATTGCGATGACGGCTAGTGCAACCACTGCTTTCATAAGCTCAGCAGCCGGGTGTAGTGCAATTCGGGTTTTCATTTTCTTCTTATGTTGTTTTTTATTGGAGGAGGCTTATGCCAGGAAATACGCCTAGAACTCGACGTCGACAGTTTCTCCTCCAGCGCGGGTGCCTAGTTCTTGCAGCACATTAATATCGATATCGTCGGTGAAGAAATGTACGCTGCCATCGACCATGTTGAAGTGGCAGCCGCCGGGATGCCAACTCGAAAATCC
>CAZISU010000785.1:0-3851 GCA_964541935.1 uncultured Planctomycetaceae bacterium
CGATCTGCTGTAACCGTTGCTCAGGTCCGAGCTAGGGCGGCCGGAGTTCGCATCGCTGGGACACACATACGTGGAAACGACCATCTTTGTGGCCGTGGCGTTTTGTATGTTGCGACGCGAGAAATCATAGGGGATGTCCTCCTGCTCGATGAACGGCAGCAACAAGGCCAAGGTCGTATGACATGCCGGGCCGCCTTGGACCCAAGGCAAAATCATCAACCCGGTCGGATACATCCTGTTTTGGTTCTCGTAGTTTAATGTCGCCAAGCCGACTTGCCGCATGCCGTTGCTACACTGCATGCGACGGGCTGCCTCGCGTGCAGCCTGTACAGCAGGCAACAGTAGGGCGATGAGGATGCCGATGATGGCGATTACCACCAGGAGTTCCACGAGTGTGAAACCGAGACTCCGTTTGCTATACATCATTATTAAGACCTTTTGCGTGGATTATTGCGAGTTTCCTCGTCTTAATCTGGAACTATGTTATCGACGTCGAAAGCCGATAACACCGACCGACAACAGAGCCAAAAGGGCGGCCAAGGTACTAGGTTCGGGCACGGTCGTGTTTGCGCCCGCGCCAGCCTGCCAGTTGCTGGCCAGAATCGTGGCATCGATGTCGTCCACGGCTCTGTCGCCGTTGAAATCGCCTTCGGACCAAAGCGCGTCGCCTTGCTTTTGCCAGTTGGCAGCTAGGGTTGCGGCATCGGTGTCGTTCACGATTCCGTCTCCGTTGGTGTCGCCTGGTATCACTACCGGCCAAAACCATTTGATGTCGAGATACTCTTCCACGGCCAGACGGTCGATGTCGCTTAAGGCCGTGTCATAGACCAGAATCTCGGCAATATCGCCGGTAAGGAAATTGGAGTTGGCGTAAATCGCACGGGCCCCGATTCCCGCCCCCAAGTTTCCCGTGGGAGTGACATCCATGCCGTAGCGCGGATCGATAGCCGTTCCGTTTAGCCAGCCGTAAAATTCGTTATTGCCGATCCCATTGACTTCCTCCGGCGATCCGTTCAAGACCCCGCTGATCATAGCGATGTCCGTAACCGGCACGGGCGAGGAGACCAGGGGCTTATAACTATCTACATCGCGACCATAGACGGCGTGCGGGCGGCTGTCTCCAGTCGAAAGATAAACGGAAATTCCCAAAAAACCAGCGCTTGTGCCAGTGACCGCATCGGCCACTTCGAACACCCGTTGGGTTCCAGTCTCTAGAGCCGCGGCCGTATATACGGCGAACATACTGAACGTGGACGATTCGAAGGCCGTGTTGGCCGCGATGTCCAGATAGTCACCGCCGTCGAATCGAACAACCGGCAGGTCGCCCATGGGTGAACCGACGGTTATCAACTGTGGCTGCATGGCCGAGTTGGCCTGGACGGCGTCGTTTGCACCACCAACGACCGTGGCCTGATCGGCCCATGCTGTAACGTATCCGCCCGATTCGGTGACGCCGGCATCCGCACGGAACCGGGTCAAGAGGTTGTCGGTGACGGGCAGTTCCACGGCCCTTGCCTGCCCGATGACCACGATAAGACATCCTATTAAGACTGCGGGCAGTGCAATCGTTTTCCCGTATCGATTTGATTTCATGCTCATAATTTCACTCTCTTTCGCTTTTGTTAAAAGAAAATAATTCCAACTTATTCATGATAATCGCACACAAAACACTTGCAATAAACTAGCTGAATCGACGCAGGAAGGTCGATGCCACGAACGAAAGGGCAGTTAGCAAGAAAACTATCGAGGACGGCTCGGGGACAGGCGTGAACCATTTGTCGCTCAAATACTGCTCGACGGCCTGGCGGTCGGTGCTGCTTAGGGCCGTGTCGTAGATTAGAATCTCGGCAATGTCGCCGGTAAGGAAATTGGCGTTGCCGTAAACCGCACGAGCCCCGATTCCCGCCCCCAGGTTTCCCGTGGGAGTAACATCCATGTTGGAGAGCGGATTGATGGCCGTGGGCGGCGTGGCGATTGTTCCGACATCCGATCCACCCACGCCCATTTACCAGATCCGACAGCTCCAACAGCGAGGAACACCGGTCGTCTTCTGCCATCGAAGGGTCGAGGGCACCAGCGGACCGCTTGTCGCCATCCCGTTCTTCGAAGCGGGCCAGATGGCGGGTAAGGCCTTTCTGGAAAACGGCCACCGCCGAGCCGCTATCTTCCTTTCACGCAAGGGAGCCGCGGCAAAGGGGTTTGAAAACGGACTGCGAACGGCCATGCGGGCCGGCGGCGGAGAGTTGCTCGCGGAATCAGTCTTCGTTGTGCCCGAGGGCGGACTGCGCCACGAAGAACACGATAAAGCGGTTCGCCAATACCTGCAAGAACTCTTCGATCAACCCAAGCCGCCCACGGCCATCATGACCAGCTATGATCCGCTGGCCGAGCTGATCTATCTCGAGTTGGGCCAACTCGGTCTTCAGGTGGGCCGCGATGTTTCGCTGATCGGCTTCGGCAGCACGTGGAGAGAGGGCGGATTGCTTCGGCGCTTGACATCCGTGTCCGTCGACGAATCGCAAACCGGTCGCCGCGCGGCCGAATTGCTTTGCGAGATGCGGTTCGGTGATCGCCCCCTGGATGACGATACCGAAATTATGATGCCCCTGACTATCACCGATGGTCGGACACTGGGCCCTGCACCCAAGTAATCCTTTCGAGAACCGCTTTTACAGATATTCCGCGAACAATTCCTTGCTCGGTCGCGGGATAACAATCTCCGAAACCAACAGTCCGCGTTTGCGTGCTTCTTCCACGGCGGCTTGCACTCCGGCACGCACGTCTGCCACCGAGCCGGTCATCATGCAAAGGCCTTTGCCGCCCATGGCCATGGCTACGTGAATGCAGAAGATATCCACTCGCGCCGATTTGGCTGCTGCATCGGCTGCTGCTAAAACACTGGCCCCGCTGAAGGTTTCCACTATACCAAGCGCACCGGGCTCGTCGCTTTCGAGCACCACCGATTGCCCCAGGGCCGGAAAGACCGACTCGTGGACGTTGGGGATCACCAGAGAGTCGATGATCGCGTCGTCGCCCAAGGTCAGGCCGGTTTCAATGGCCGCTTCGACGTTGCTCACCGAACCGCCCAGCACGATGAAATATTTGCCCGAGCAAATCGTTCGCGCGATCAACAACTCGACCGAGGCGGCCTTTAGCATCTCGTCTTCGATCTTGTAGCCGATGCCGATACTCGATAATTCAATCGCGCCGATGGAGCGTGGCTGAGACATGGGTGTTCCTTGTATTTTCTTTTAGCTTTCAATCCAAACTGTTTCGCCGTCGACGCCGGTTACCGTGCCGTCGATCGAGGCATGAACCGGTGCGCCCAACGCGGGTTTGCCGTCGTTTAGCGGCGGACGTCCGACTTCCTGACCGCGCATGACGCTCTGGCCGACCGTCACCACCGCCTCGCACGGCGCTCCGATGTGCTGTTTCAAAGCGATGCCAACCTTACTGGTTTGCAACGTCGAATCTCGTAAGGGGCCCTTGTTGTTAAACCCTTTCAGCCCCAGCCGCTGCATCAATCGCGAGGTGGGCGCCTTGCGGTTATTCACCAGCAAGTCGGCTCGCCGTTCATTAAACGGCGGGTTCTCCCAGCGCTTCTTCTCGGCCATCAGTCGGCCTTTGTTCTCTTTCATCACGCCACACGGGTCGAGACTCTCGGGGCATGAATAGTAGGTACACAGATTGCACTCGCAGCAGAAGCTGGTGCCCATCACGTCGGCCTTGCCGCTGAGATTGAAGCCCAGACTACGCATGGCCCGATGTGGTTCCACCGGGTGCCCCAGCAGCCAACGCGGGCAAAGCTCACTGCAAAAACTGCACTGGTCGCAGGACGAGCGGCCGATGCG
>CAZISU010000786.1:0-3850 GCA_964541935.1 uncultured Planctomycetaceae bacterium
GGAGTCCGAAAAACCGGGCAATTCCAATTGGGACTATTGTAAATAGAGCTAGTACAGTGAGCAAACACTCAACGTTAGCCATTTCATCCGGATGAAGAATGAGATGGTAGCAGAGAATGTACGACCAGGCTAAGATGCCGCAAACGAGGCCCACCAGCCTGCATGGTCCATGCCATCGGCCGATTGCCAGCCAAATCGCCAGAAGGGATATCTGCCCGAAAAGAACAACGAGTGAAATTGTGTATTGAGTCATCGGACTCGATAATGCATCGGAACTTAAAATGACACCTGATAGCATTAGGGCCAATCCCAAATGGGCGGCGACCATTATTATGATTGGGATGCTGGATTTTCGCATGGCTTGATCCTACCAGCGAGTGGGGAGGGGGCCAAGGTGGGATAGGTGGGCAATTCTCATTTTACTAACCCGAAGCGCAAGCGAGGGGCCCAGCGTGAAAGCAAGTAATATGCCGCTTGCTCCTCGCTTGCGCTTCGGGTTAGTGTTATTTTTACGAGATGCTAACAGTACTAACGGGGGGTGAGATTGAACTTCTGGGCCAAAATGGTGAGAATGTGGGTTGGTTCATTACCGTAAAGTTCAAGTATTGCCATGGCCGTTTCAAATCCTTCACTGCAGCCGATCCTTGCCCTCATGGGTCATCCCGTGGGTGGGAATCCCACCCAATACATGACTGAGAAGGCGTTCCTTCATCGCGAGCTCGACTGGCGGTATCTGACGCTCGACGTCTCGCCCGACGAGTTGGCCGACGCGGTGCGGGGTATGAAGGCTATGGGGTTTCGGGGTGGGAATCTGATCGACCCGCACAAGGAAACGGTTGTCGAGTTTCTCGACCGGGCCACGAAAACGGCCGAGCTGACGGGCATTGTGAATCTTATTCGCCGCGACGAAGAAGAGCTGGTGGGCGAGAACACCGAAGGGCAGGCCCTGGTCGAGGCCCTGGCGTCGCGCGTTAGTCTCGTCGACAAGCGGATTTGTGTTTTGGGTGCAGGGCACATGGCGCGGGCCGCGGCCGTCGAGCTGGCCCAGTCGCACGTGGGCGGGATTACAATCGTGAACCGCACGCAATCCCGCGCGGAGGATCTGGCCGGGTTGATTTCCGATAAACTGGAGATTCCCGCCCGTGGCGTCGGCTGGGACGAGCCGCACGCGGTTGAGCCCGAGACGGACATTCTGATTAACGCCACTTCGATTGCCGAGTCCGATCCCGACGCGATGGTTCCGCTGCTGTTGGACAGTCTCACGGCTGATATGCTGGTCGTGGATACGACCATCGACCCGGACACGTTGCTCTTGGCCCAGGCCAAGGATCGCGGCTGCACGACGCTCGACGGCGTGGAGATTCTGATCGATCAGGTGGCCGTGAACTTCAAGCTCTGGACCGGGATCGAAGCGGATCGGGATTTGTTGCGCGAAGCGGTTGAGGAGTATTTGGAGTTGTAGAGGGGGTGGAATGTCGAATTAGGAAGCTCGAATAAAGAATGAATTAGGAATGAGTTAAGGACGAAAGGTATCTCCGCGAATCCTACCAAACCCCTACCCTGTCTTTACACACCACAGGCACTTCAACATGAAATTTCTCTCGCCATTGCGTGCGGCGGTTACGACCGCTGTGGTTCTTGTTCTATCCACTCTCGTTTTCGGCTCGAATTGTTGGGCCGATTCGTTCGGTGTCAAGTTGACGCGGCCCGATTCGCTGGCCGGGTGGGATCATGGCAAGGTAGCTCCGAGCGGTTGGACAGTGGCCGACGGTGTACTGTCCGGCACGGACAAGTCGACGCAGCTGTTGTCGGGCTTCACGGCCGGCGATTGTGAGTTGCGATTCAAGTGGTCCGTTAGCAACGGCGGTGCGGTGAAGCTGTTGATGCCAAAGGTTCCCAACGGCGAGGGGCTCGAGCTTGTGCTTTGCGAAGGTCCGGGCAGCGGACGTTTGAGCGAGGGTAAGACAACGCTGGCGGCGGGTGGTGAGGTTTCGTCGCTCGCGGACAAAACCGCCATGCACACGGCCGCGGTTGTGCGGAAAGGCAAGAAGCTTGCACTTTCGGTCGACGGCAAGAAGCTTTACGATGCGGAAATTCCGCCCGCCCGATACGGCTTGGGCCTGGAGATTTGTGGCGTGTGGGGGAAAGTCGCCGATATCCGCGGCGCGGAGCCGCTAGGCGTGGCGATGGTCACGGACAAAACGCTTCCCAACTGGGAGAGCACAAACAAGAAGGCCTGGAGTTTGCAAGGAGACGAACTGGTTCTCAAGCCAAACCATTCTGAGTTCCTGCGAAACAAGAAGCATTACGCCAACTTCGTGTTGAGTTTCAAGTATAAGCTGCAATCGCAGGGCAATTCGGGCATGGCGATCCGCGTGCCGCGCGAGGGCTGGCCGTCAGGCGACGGTATGGAGATACAACTTTTCGACCGCCCCTATGAGCCGATTGACAAGCATTCGCAAATGAGCCTGTACGGCAACGTGGCGCCGCTGGCTCGGGCCGACAATATAGATCTGTGGAACGACGTGGTGATTAAGGCCGACGGCTGGATGATATCGGCCTGGGTCAACGGCGAACTGGTCCAGCAGTACAACACGCTGCACCATCCCGAGCTGAAACACCGCCATTTGCAGGGCTGGATCGGAATGCAGGACCACGGCAATTGGGTCCGTTTCCGCGAACTGCACATCCTTGAGGCTCCGCAGGGAACAGGCCTGGACGTTTGGAGCCTGCCCAAGCCGCACACGGCGGCCACGGCCATGGTCGACCGGCTGATGAACTCGGAATCCGTCTCCAAGGCCGACGGCATCACAGCGGGAGTTGTGAAGCAGGTGGTCGGCGGCAAGGCGTCGCAGAAAAATAAAACAGCCGATCAGGTGATCTCCGATCAGGTGATCGCCGATTTGCACGGCCCGGGGGCGGTTGTGCGGCTGGCTCGTTGGGGAAGCGAGGGCCGGCTGGCCTTTTACTTCGACGGCGAGAAGAAGCCGCGGCTGGAGTGCGCGCCCGGCGAGCTTTGGACAAAGGTTCCGCAGTTGAACGATGACAAAGCGCCGGTGCTTACGTACCTGGGCTACGAGAAGTCGCTGAAGATCGTTTTGCGTGTTCCCAGCGGCGCAAAGAAAAGCCGCTATCGGATCGACTATGTGAATTTTCCCAAAGACTTGCCGGTCGAGACTTTCAGCGGCAGAGATTCGAGCATTCCCCGCGGTTGGCAAGAGCCGCCCCTTTATCGCCAGCACGTGATCCATTGGGGCGTTCACCGCGAAAAGGATCCGCAGCTTAGGGTAATTTCGAAGAAGCAGAGCATTGGGCCGGGAAAATCCGTGCAGCTTGCCCAGGTCGACGGCGCGGGCTTGGTACGTTGGGTCAAGCTGTTGGCTGCTGCCGATGTGCTCCGAAACGACGACTTGTGGCTTTCGGTAACCATCGACGGCGAAAGCAGCCCTGCCATTGCGGCCCCGGCCCGGTTCTGGTTCCCCGGTTTTGCCGGCGGCGGTGGAAATTATCATAATTATCTATTGGTGCAACGCGGCGGCGCAACGAATATGTTGGCCATGCCGTTTGGCAAGGGGCTAACGCTGAGGGCCGAAAACCGTGGCAAGCAGGCGATTTCTGAGGTGGGTATCGACCTTTCGATAGAAAAGGCGACCGAAAAGACTCGCCAGGATATCGTGGGCCGAGCTCGTCTGCGAGGTGTGTTCACGGCGGCCGGCAGCGGTTCGAACGAGCTTTTCCGGCAAGAGGGCAACGGCCGTTGGGCAGGCTTGGTGTTGCGGCTGCCCGAGAATGGGCCGGTCCTGGTGAGGGGGAATTTGTTTGTCGACGGCCGCGCGGTCGACGCTTGGTC